>JBEKWK010000023.1:0-14091 GCA_049513175.1 FCB group bacterium | reverse complement strand
TGCCCGGCTTAACGACCTTTCCTGCATATATAATTCTCTTGCAATTGAATTTGTAAAATAAGTGGTCAGATATAACATGCACCCGAAAAAAGTAAAAAATAATCCGATATACCAGGAATTATTATAAAGGGGAGAAGCCAATAAACCCTGAATAGCATGATGAGGAATTATCCCATGCATCTCAAACAATGAACCCAACAATGTTCCGATGAAGAAAAAGCTGACAATAATCCTGATTATTATACCCGGTAAAAACAGGCTTCCTATTATTACCTGAAAAATAAAAAAAGCATATAAGGGGGTTTCTATGCCTCCGGTATAATAAATAAGTGCTGACAAAGCTATAAGGTCAAATATAATTTGTATAAGTGATAAATGAAGATTATTTACTTTGAATCTCTCTTCTAATTTGGGCATTAAATGCCATACCCTGTGAAATGCGATATTATATAGAAGTATAGAAATATCTATAAAACACAATGGAAGAGTATTTATATAGATATTTTTTGTAACATACTGAAGGATTATAATTCCGATAATGAAAATTGTGAGAATGCCAAAGGTAATATAACGAAGCAAAATCAGCCATCTGTTTCGTTTTTTTATCTCAATCCAGAACTGTTCAAACTGCACCCTTTCAGGGGCAAGCGTAAATATCGAATCCGGCATAAAAATTCAATTTATTTTAGATTTAAGATTTTAGAATTTAGATTACATTAAATTTTATCCTTAATTAATTAGCAAAATTGCAAAATATTTCGTTTGCTTTTACCACCATACTATTAATGATATATTTTTTAATTAATTAGGAAATTGTTAATTATTTAAAATTTCCTCCTTAAACATTTTATATGCTTTAAATTAAATCTAAAATCTACAATCTATAATCGCAAATAAAGTTTAGTTTTTTATCCATTCATCTAAAATTGTTTTTGCCTTATTTACCAATTCAGGAATTGAATTCTCAATACAAGGGCTTAATCCTTCTTTGAGACATAACTGGGGTTTTGTTTCAACCGCTAAAATCTTGATATGCGAAGGGAAATCTATATTAAGCAATTTTGAGATTTTAATTACTTCAGGTAATCCAACATAATGAGGTGAAGAAGCTTCAATCTTATGAAACTCTCTTTCAGATAATTCCATAATTGTACCCTGTTCATGTTTGCCTGTAGAAATAGAATCTATAATTAAAACTTTTTCTTTTCCTTCCATATAATCAAGCAGTTCAAAACCGCCTCCAAAAACATCTTCGATTATGATGTTGTCCCCATAGTAATCCTTCAGATGTTTTGCCGCCTCTAAAGAGACACCATCATCTCCCATAATATCATTCCCCATCGCAAGGACTAATATTTTGTTCACAATTTCCATTTTTTTCTCTTATTATTACTGAAAAATATGAAACGGAAATCAAAATTAGAAAATGTTTTATCGCCGAAAAACTTCTACAACATTTCCACTATTATTATATAAAGTAACTATCAGAGGCATCTGCCCCGGTAATGAGTGAGTTGCGCAAGCATGACAGGGATCATAAGCCCTGAATGTCATTTCGATTTTATTCAGAATTCCATCAGTGGCGATACCGTTATGAATCAATCCTTTTGCCGCTTTTTCAATACCCATAGCCATTCTGGAAGAATTGTGCTGAGTAGCAACAATTAAATTTGCTTTGACAATTAATCCGTTGTCATCTGTCTCGTAATGATGTATTAGTGTTCCCCTGGGTGCTTCGACAACCCCTATCCCTATTGTTGGAGTAGCCGTAGGAATTGTTCTAATCTCTTTCCCTGTAATTTCGGGGTCATTTATAAGTTCATTAATTCTTTCAGCGGCATAAATCATTTCTATAACCCTTGCCCAATGATTTGCAAGTGTAAAATGAACCGGTTTTCCTCCCAGAACACTATAAAATCTCTCGTATTCTTTTTGAGCTAGAGGGGTAGCCATTCCATCGGATGCATTAAGTCTTGCCAATGGTGCAACTGAATAAATACTTGTATCGGGACCGTCAACAAAGCCTTTCCAGCCTAAGGGTTTTATATAATTAAATTTCACATAACTCCAGGGTTCTACATGTTCGGCAATGAAATCGAGATAATTACTTATTTTAAATTTTGCATATTCTGCACCTACTGTATTAACAACCCGTACATCGCCGTCATAGAAATTCACATGGTTATTGGCATCCATCAATCCCATATAATATGTTTGGTGAGTATAAGCATCAGATGTAATTAATTTTACATACTCTTCATTTTTCAAAACGATATCATTAAATACCTGTGAAGTGAATAGAGCAAACTCCAATCCTTCTTTAGCAATATCTTTAAATTTTTGAAGGTCGTCCGGATTTATACCCTTTGCTACTCCTCCGGGCATTCCAAATACCGGATGTATTACTTTACCTCCAAGATAAGTAATTAATTCGCGTAATATTCTTCGAGTTGTAATTACTCTTTTACCAATATCAATTCCAACCTTTTGAATTACACCAATCACATTACGTAATTCTTTTGGAGCATCGGGTCCAACGATAAAGTCAGGTCCACCCAAAATATAAACATGGAGCGCATGGTCTTCGAGCATAAAAATATTATAAAGCAGTTCCCTTAACTTTTTTGCTAACGGCGGTGGGTCAACTTTATATAAATCGTCGAGGGCTTTTGTACTTGCCATATGATGGGCAGTAGGACATACACCGCAAATTCTGCTTGTAATCTGGGGCATATCTTCGGCAGGTCTGCCCTTGCAGAATATTTCAAAACCGCGAAGTTCGGGTACCTGGAAAAATGCCCTGTCAACGTCACCTTTTTCATTTAGAAATATATCAATTTTTCCATGCCCCTCCAATCTCGTAATCGGGTCAACAGTTACCCTTCTCGTTTTCATGTATGAATCATTGGCTAAAGCCTGAGCTTCATTCCACTTCTCTTTAATAATTTCTTCCATATTAAATGTTCCTTAATTTATAAAAATATTTTTCTCCGGATTTTCGACCATTTAGAAAATGGCAGAAGGATTTCTCAATTCATAAATTATAAAAATAACTCAAAACTGACAACTGTCAACTCTATTACTTTACCTTACCCCTAAGAATAGAGCCTGCCATACCATAACGGTAAAATGTACCTGTCGGGTCAGGGATGCCTTCCAAAACTTTCTTTATATCCTTTTCCTCTTTACTTTCGATAGATGAACATATTGAAGATAGAATCTTCGCACCCTGATCTTTGACCCTGGAAGTTGGTCCAAAACAGCCTGTACAAGGCATATTGCCATTTATACACAAAGCTTCGCAACCGCCCCGCGTTGCAGGTCCCATACAGACAATACCCTGGGTTAGCATACATTTTTCAGAATCAACTTCGGTCCAATGAGTCCTTTTAAATTCTGTATATTGTATGTCATTCGGCTTGGTTTCTTTTCTCGGGCATTGGTCACATAATGCAATATCAGGAGCCAGTACGGTTCCTTTGGGTGGTACTTTGCCTGAAAGCAGAGCCAATACGGCTTCCTTTAACAGCTTTGGAACAGGCGGACAACCCGGAAGATAATAATCAACATCAATCACCTGGTCCAATGTCCTGACATGATTATGGAATTCAGGAAGAGTCGCCACATAACCGTTCTCTTTGTAACTCATCATAGGACGTACCTTTTTCTCATTAACAACAGAGGGAGCATCTTCATAGACATATTTAAGAATCTCCTCTTTGTCAAACTGGTTTGCCAATGCAGGTATTCCCCCCAGTTGGGCGCATGCTCCGTAAGCGATTATAATCTGGCTCTTTTTTCTTATCAGCTTTGCCATTTCTTCCTGCTCGGAAGTTCTGATTGCCCCATTTATAAGAGATGCTAATATATAGCCGTCAGGCATTGCCAGAACGTCTTTTTTCTTGAAGTCCAGGGCAACGGGCCACAAAACTATATCCACAGCATCAATAACCATCAAAATGTCTTCAGCCAAGTCAACTACTGATTCTTCGCATCCACCGCATGAAGCACACCAATAAAAAGCAATTTTTGGTTTATCAGGCATGTTCCAATACCTCCTTTCCGGCTAATTCGTGTTCAAATTCAATCATTTCTTCATCCCAGTTTTTATACATTGCGGGAAGATTCAAAGGTCCGAGTTCTTTGATTTTTGCAGTCATGTCATTTACAACTGTCTTTACCTTTTCACCTTCCGAGGCAGATATCCATTCAAGACGCAGGCGGTCATCTTCTATCCCCATGTCATGTACAAGTCTTTTAAGAAGCTCAAACCGTCTCATACATTTATAATTTCCTTCGATGTAATGGCAATCTCCCGGATGACATCCGCCAATCAATACCCCGTCGGCTCCCTTTGCAAATGAGTCCAGGATAAATTGCGGGTCAACTCTGCCGGAACACATCACACGTATTACTCTTATTGTTGCCGAATGTTTTATACGCGAAACACCTGCCAAATCAGCCGCAGTATAAGTACACCAATTGCAGAAAAATGCTACAATCTTAGGCTGCCAGTCTTTATTAGGCAAATTATAAATATCATCTAATTCTCCCTTTTTCATCGAGGGATTTGTTGTGATTTCTTTTTCCTGCATCATACTAATACTCCTTCGACATTTTCAAAATTTAAGATACCTTTTATCTCACTGTAGATTTCCTCGTCTTCGAATAGATTCTGTTTAATCGAACCGGAAGGACAACCTGCAACACATGTTCCACAGCCTTTGCACAATATTTCGTTAATGTATGCTTTCTTTTTCTCCTCATCAAATGAAATTGCAGTATACGGGCAAAGGGCAACACAGGATTTACAACCTGAACATTCTTCCTCTATTATATGAGCTGTGTTAGGTTCCAACTCAATATAGCCTGTATCAATAAGAGCCAATGCCTCAGCGGCGGCGGCTCCTGCCTGTGCCACAGTGTCGGGAATATCTTTTGGTCCCTGGCAGCAACCTGCTAAAAATATCCCATCGGTAAATGTATTTACCGGTGCCAATTTCGGATGCCGTTCGATGAAGAATCCTTCAGTACCACACGATATATTAAACATTCTCCTGACTTCCTGTGCATCTTTTCTTGCCTGTAATCCAACCGACAAGACCACCATGTCAACAGGTACTTTAAGTATTTGACCAATTAATGTATCTTCTGCTTTTAACACCAATCTTTCATGAGTCTCATCGTCAGGATCGGGATAAATATCTGCTACTCTTCCGCGGATGAAGTTCACACCTTCTTCGGCAATTCTATTATAAAATTCTTCAAAAGATTTACCAACTGTTCTCATGTCAATATAAAAATTATAAATTTCTGCATGTGCATGCTCTTTAAGCAAATGTGCCAGTTTAAGAGAGTACATACAGCAAACTCGTGAGCACCATTTATTTGTATTTGTATCTCTCGAACCGACGCAATGAATTATTCCGATTTTTTTAGGCGTTTTCCCGTTTCTCATCACTACTTCGCCCATTGTGGGACCCGAAGCATTTATCATACGTTCGATTTCGAGTGATGTGTAAACATTAGGATACCTGCCGTAACCGTAATAATGAATTCTTTTTGCATCGAAAATTTCAAATCCGGTAGCTAATATTATAGTACCTACATCAATTTCAATAAAAGTAGGTTCCTGTTGAAGGTTAACAGCCTTTCGTTCACAAACATCAACACATGTTTGTTTGCATTTCCCGCTTTTAAAATAAATACATGTGTCGGGGTCAATCACAACTAATTGAGGTGTTGCTTGTGGAAAAGGTATATATACTGGTTTTCTTTTTGATAAGCCTACATTGAATTCATCATAAAAACGTGCATCCTTATAAACGCAGGCATCAATGCAGTCTAAGCATCCTACACATAATTCATCAATTATATATCTTGGTTTTTTCTTAACAGTTACTTTAAAATTACCTACATAACCGTCAACTTTTGTAACTTCTGAATAAGTCCAGAGTGTTATATTGGGATGGTTTTTAACTGCAGACATCTTAGGTGTTAAAATACATGCGGCACAATCCAATGTTGGAAAAGTTTTGTCGAACATTGCCATATGCCCGCCGATAGTAGGGTCTCTTTCGACAAGATATACCTTTTTCCCGGCATTTGCCATTGTCAATGCGGCATGGATACCGGCTATGCCTCCACCTACGATTAATGCGTCAGGGTGGACATCGGCACGTTTTTTCTCGAGTGCTTTATGGAAAGCAACCCTATTGATAGCAGACCTTACGAGGTCTTTTGTTTTTGCGGTAGCAGCAGCTTTATCTTCATGCACCCAGGCATTCTGCTCGCGTATATTTACCATCTGGAAAAGATAAGGATTCAAGCCGCCTTTGAGTGTGGCACCCCTGAATGTCGTCTCATGCAGAAACGGCGAACATGATGCAACGACAACTCTGTTGAGGTTCATTTCCTTAATATCATTTTCAATCATTTCCTGTCCCGGGTCGGAACACATATATTTGTAATCCTTCGAGACAACTACGTTAGGCAATTTTGATGCGAATTCCGCTATTGCCTTAACATCAATCACACCTGCGATATTCGTACCGCAATGACAAATATAAAATCCTATTCTAATTTTACCGTTCCCCTTTGGTGTGGGTGAAATCGGTTCCGGTTCTATTGTTTTTTTCATATTTTAATCTCCTAAAGATTCACTTAATAATTCAGCGACATCCTTTACCATAATTTTTTTATCATATCCTAAAACTTTCAAAGAATCTTCAAACCTTGAAATTTCATAAGGACAAGCTACTGCAAGTACTTCTGCTCCGGTTTCTATTGCTTCTTTTACACGTCTGTCGGAAAGCCGCTCCATACCTTTCGATTTATAGAATGTGTCGAGGTACATACCTCCTCCACCACCTCCGCAGCAAATTGAATTTATCCGGTTATGTGTCATCTCGAGCAACTTTACTCCCGGTATTGCTTTTAAAAGTTCCCTCGGTTCGTCATAAATATTATTATTTCTCCCAAGGCAGCAGGAGTCATGATAAGTTACTGCGTAATTCAATTTTTTTGTGAGTTGGGGCTTTAATTGGTCAATATGTTTCAGTAACATAGGCATAGTATGTTCAATTTCATAATCAAAACCGAACAATTTGTAACGATAGTTAAAAGCATCTAAAGCGTGAGGGTCATGTGTAACAATTTTCTTGAACTTATATTTTTCAAGAATTGCCATATTATAATCAATAAGGTTTTCCGAAAGTCCCGGTTCCCATGATAATCTGCCGCAATCTCCGGCACATTTTTCCTCATTACCGAGGATTTTGAAATTAATATTTAGCCTGTTAAATACTTTGGCTAAAGCACGTGTAGTTTCCTGGCTTCTCGGATAGTATGACATATAACATTCGACCCACCATAAATAGTCCGCAGGTTCCGGTTCCTCGGCAAAAATGGGTACTTTTTCTTCGGTGTCCCTTAGCCAGTTTGCCCTTTTTCTTCCGGATTCTCCCATCGGATTTCCATAACGATATGTAAATTCGAGAGATTTTTGCAATTCATTAGGAATATTTGGCAACCGAATAATAGCCTGTTCTTTCACCAAGGGTAAAAGAACATCAGTCAATCTTATGTCTCTTGGACATTTTGCCGTACATGCATAACAAGTAACACATTTTAAAATACTGTCTGATTGGAATACCTCTTCCATTAAACCGTCGCGGAACATCCTGATTATGCGGCGAGGCGGAAAATCCATATATTCCCCGTGGGGGCAAGTACCTACACAGGTACCGCATTGAATACAGGTTAACACACGCCTGCCTTCAGGAGTCCTTGTCAGCTTTTCTAAGGTAATATCCTTTGTAAGACTACATGATTCTTCTTCTATTACCATCTTCTCACCATTAATTATTTATATATCAAAATTTCATTTAATTAATTATAGTCAATTATTACCGGATTCTTCCGGATTACTTCCTATTGCTTCCCATACGAGTTCTGCTATATCCTTTATAACAATCTTATCTTCATTCCCTGTAGTTTTGACTGCATCCTGAAACATAACTATATCTTTTGGACAGGCAACGACAAAAGTGCTGACGTCTTTTAAGGAAACCGCTTCTCTGATTCTGTTTTCAGAAGGTCTCTCTTTCACCTGCACTTTATCCTCCATCCAAATTCTGCCTCCTCCTGCACCACAGCAATAGCTTTTGGAGCGGTTCCTCGGCATTTCGATTAATTTAATTCCGAGTGCTTTCAGGATTTTTCTTGGTGGTTCATACACACCGTTATATCTACCCAAATAGCATGGGTCATGATATGTGGCTCTCAGGTTTAAGGGATTTTTAAATTCAAGTTTCTTGTCTTTAATTAATTCATATAAGATTTCTGTATAATGTTTTACCTGAATTTTCCCGTTTCCATTGACCTCATCCCATTTATATTCATTTTTTAATGTATTGTATGTATGCGGGTCTGTTGTAACAATTGTTTTGAATTTTGCTTTACCGATGTTAGACAGATTTTTTTCTTTTAAAATATCGAACAATCCTTCTTCGCCTATACGTCTTACATCATTGCCTGAATTTCTTTCTCCGTCATAAAGAATCCCGAAATCAAGACCAGCTTTCTGAAACAGGTAGGATGTGGCTTTTGTAGCTCCTTGTACCCTTGCATCATAAGAGGCGTAATCGCCTACAATCCAAAGATATTCGACCTCTTCTTTTCGTGCATCCTTAATTTTGTAGTCCAGTGTTTGTGTCCATTTAGCACGGTTGCGGTCTGATTGTCCGAATGAATTTCCATATCTTGACATTTTCTGAAGCATATCCTGAACGGTTGCCCCGACAGAGCCTTCACTGATTAAATGTCGCCGCATTGACACAAGCACAGGTATATGTTCATTCAGCACCGGACATTGTTCCATGCAGGACATACAGGTTGTGCATTGCCAAAGCTCTTCTTCAGAAATAAGTTTTCCTATCAATTGCCCATCACCTTCATCTGTTTTCTTACCGGTAAATGCAGTCTCATACATATGTTCTTTTATGTGGTGCAAAAATGCTCTTGGTGAAAGTTCATATCCTGAAGTAAGGGCAGGACAGGCACGGTCGCATCTTCCACATTCGGCACATGAGAAGCTGTTTAATAAATCTTTCCAGGTAAGTTCGTCCCATTTCGAAGCACCTACAGATATATCTTCTTTAGCTCCTTTGATTGATAAATCTGCAGGAGTGTTGTTATTTCTGAAGAAGACATTAAATGGCGATGCTAACAGATGCATATGTTTTGAATAGGGGATATATCCGAGAAATACAAGTACTGTTATTATATGTATCCACCACATCAAAGCAGTTAGATTTTCCGCTCCTGATTTGGATATACCGGCAAAAGCCGGACTTATAATATATCTTGCAATACTTAATTTTTGAGGTTCAATCGTGTTTTTAAAACCCTGCCCCAAAAGCAATGTAATCATTAATATTGAAATTAATGATAATATAATAGCGGCATCAAAACTTTTCTGCAAATGCGGCGGTGGAAAAAATATTCTTCTTACAACTGCAATGATTATTGAAATCAATACTAATACTCCGAAAATTTCTAAACTGAATGACACGATTTTTATTTCATCTGCGTAAGGAACAGGTAAAGATGGAATTATCCCTCTTATCAAATTCCACCAGAAAGATAAAGCATAAAAGACAAAACCCCAGAAAAACAGGAAATGAGGCAAACCTATTGCTTTCTCATTAAATAACTTTTTTTGTCCAAGAACAAAAGTGATAAAGTTAATTATTCTATTATAAAACGAATCGAAGCGATTCTCAGGTTTTGCTTTTCTCAAAATACCAACTATCTTTGAAACACGATTAATAAAAAAAGCTAAGGAAACTGCTGTAAGAAGCCATAAAATAACATAACCGTGAATTCCAAAAATATTTATTTGCACCGGATCCATAAATAATCCTTTCAATCTTAAATGTTAATTATTGTAATCCCGTTTATTTACGATTTTAGATTTAGTTTAATTAACCAATTATATAAAAATTCAATTTTAAATCTAAAATCTAAATTCTAAAATCTAAAATTCATTTAGTTTTTTCTTTTCTTAATACTTTCCATTAGAGCAGGAATAATATCATTAATATCGGCACAGATTCCATAATGTGCAATATTAAAAATGGGAGCATCAGGGTCTTTATTAATTGCTATAATTAATTCGGAATCTTTCATACCTTCTACGTGTTCCGGTGCTCCACTTATACCCAATGCAAGGTAAAGTTTAGGTTTTACTATCATACCCGATTTACCTACCTGCCTGCTCAAAGGAAGCCAGCCCTGGTCTATAACAGGACGGGAGGCACAGACAGCACCCCCTAATAGGGCAATCAGGTCTTCAGCCATGCCTATATTGTCAGCATTTTCTATACCCCTGCCTACGGACACTAATACATCTTGCTTGGTAATATCTACATCCCCTGCTTCAGGTTCAATGTATTTTGAAAATTTACATTTTATTTCTTCAAGTTTAGCTTCAAAAACTTCAATATTAGGAGCTTTATCGGTTTTACCTGATTCTATAGGGAAAGAACCGGGATAAATACTGATTATTCCTTTATTTTTATCAAGAATCATATCTGATAAAATCTTACCTCCGAATAATTGGGAAGTAACGACGAGTTGAGAATTATCAATCCTGATATGCTTACAAAAGTTAATAAATGGGTACTTTAAAGCCGAAGCTAATAAGGGTCCGGTTCCTACTGATATATTTGTCCCACCGAGAAGGACATATGATATTTCCTTTTGCTCTATTAATTGTTTAAGAATACACGCCGATATTGCAGGATTACAGACTTCCAAATCTTCATCTTCGATTACAAATACATTATCTGCAATTCCGATGCCCGAGCATAGCTGTTTTACATCTTTACCTATTATGACAGCACCCAATGGAATGTTTAGGTTATCGGCTATTAATCTGCCGGCACCTAAAAGTTCATAAGAAATTTCAGAAATGGCTCCATTGAGATGTTCAACTAAAACTATTATTCCGTTTTTCATATATTTTTTCCTTATATTATTGCTTTTTCAGTTAAAATATCAACTATACGGGAAGCAATAGCATCCGGGTTTCCCTCAAGCATTTCAGCTTTGTCGCTTGTTTCCGGTTCAAACATTTTGTTAATTGCTAAAAAGTCCGGTACTTCTTCGAGTACGATTTCGACTTCTTCAATTTTTGCCGTTTTCATAATTGCACGAATCTTGGCTATCGGAATGTAACGTGGAGGATTTTCTGCCGCCTGGATACCGATAATTGCAGGCAAAGGAGTAATAAATTCTCCCCTTAAACCACCTGCAAATTCTTTAATAAAAGTTATGGAATTTTGGGCTGGCTCATAATTGATTGCTGTTACTACCCCTTCAACAGGCAATTCCAGGTTTCGTGATAAATAGTAAGTCATTTCACCTTCGATATCGTCGAAAGATTGAGCCCCGGCAAGAAAGATAGTGTCATTTGAATTTAGAATCTCATTTTTGTAAATATATTCAGCGAAGACTTTCGCGATAGCCGGTGACCTGTAATCTTTCCAATCGCCGATTATTTTTACGGCTTTATCGGCGCCCTTTGCCAATGCGAGAAATAAAGATTCATCAATTTCCGGTGTGTCGAGAGCAACTGCAGTAACGGTTCCACCAAATTTTTCCTTCAGTAAAATTGCCTCTTCGAGAGCCTGCTCCTCAGAGTCATTTAATTTCAATCTTAACCAATCCTCATCCAATGTAATACCGTTATCGGCAATTTTCAACTCCTCAACTACGTCAGGAACCATCTTAAGAAATACAATGATATTCATTTTTTTTAATCCTTGTAATTGTGAGAATATTATTACCTGTTATTTCAGTGAACTTGCAAATTCTACCGCTCAAGCGGTAATCAACATAATTATATATTTATACAAATGATATTTTCTTAATATCATCTATCTTAGCTAACACATGCTTCGAATAAGTTTGAAATTTTTCCATATCGGTCCCTACCTCTTTATCGAGCATTTTGATAAAAACTGCACCTTCGTCAGCAGAAGCTTTTATGTCCAATTCATAGCCCCTTGTCATAGGAGATAAAAACAGATATAATTTTGTTTTAGCTTTAAGATATAGGTCATGCAATAATTTTTCAGATTCGGATGTCGAGGTAAATTCAGGCATTTTTGCAGCAGTGGTAACAATTTTTGCTGCAGTTTCAAGGCTCATATTTTCAACATTCATAACAATATCAAAATGTTTCGGGTCTTCGATATTTTTCCCATATAATAATTCAGCCCAATTTCTTCTTCTCTCATCAATTAATCTTAGATGAATTTCAGCCTGGTCTTTACTGATTTTTTCAGTTTCCATTAAATATTGTATCCTTTTAGTTTCATGTCTCAGGATTCTTATCCTGAGAACGAAAGGCAATCCGCTTAAAATGAAATGTCCGAAATGCCCCATATATATCATATTCCCTTTTAAAGCCATTTCCAAAAGGATAGTTTGAAAGCTCAATAAATAATGTTTAATTTTATAAGACTGTCTTTCCATCATGCTTGGAGGACTATCTACGAATGACATATCTGCCATTCCGGTTTCAGAAATATTATACTGAAGCTCGGCTTCTTCAATAACATGTTCCCTTGTTACGATAGGATAATTTAATATTTCGGATAGCTTCTCAGCAAGTATGGCAGCACCGCTTAAAGAACCTCTTGAAAGTGTGATAATATTCATATTAACCCCTATTATTTATGAAAATATATTCTTACTTATTTCTTAACCAGAACTGGAAGATTAATTTTAACCTTTCCCTTTTATCAAAATCACCTCTTCTGCTAATTCAGTTTTCTGAATGTATAACGAACTTTCCTCAAATTTTAACATTTTCAATAATTTTATTTCAGCATCTCAAGTTCTTAACCTGCAATTGTTCAATTTTTTTACAGTTTTTTGCTAAAATATTAGAGAAAAATAGTCAACCATTATTTTGATTATTTTATAGTTGTAAAAAAGTTCAAAATAAAATTATCAATTTTTCTTTAATAATACAAATAAATTTTATTTTGTGTAATTTTTGTTGTTTTATTTATTGAGTTTATAGTACTATTTAGATATTTACTTTGAAATTCAATATAAATCTCTTTAAACAAATATAATAAATAATAGTATTTTTTTAATTCAAAAATAATTATAATAATGCTTGACTATTATAGCAATTATTTTGTATATTTGCGACTGATTATTATGGTAACAATTAATTTTAGTTATTTATAGCTCTAAGTTATTCATTTTTAAATTAATTCTTATATGAAGATATATGGTTTTATAAAAGAATCATTAATGCGAAAGGATATTGATGTCCAAAAAGTTCTCATTTTTGATTATGTAAAAAAGCATAGCCTGAAAATTGAAGAATTCATAGAAATGACATCTATTACGCGAAAAGGGAGTGATATTATTGATATTATTTTAAACAAACTTAATATCGGCGATATAATTATTGTAACAGAACTTACCCGTCTTGGTAAAAATTTGCTCCAGGTATTAAATTTACTGGAGTTACTGACACAGGAAGGAATCGGAATTATTTTTGTTAAACAGCCTGAATTATCAACAGATTTAAAAAACAGAAATTCCTTACCTATCATTTATAAATACATTGCAGATGCTGAACGTGAATTTATTTCTCAAAGGACAAAGCAGGGATTAGCTGCTGCCCAGGCACAGGGGAGGCTTTTAGGAAGACCGAAAGGCAGCCGTAATAAAAAAGGAAGATTACTGGACCCCTTTAAGAATAACATTAAATATTATCTTGAAATCAATATACCTATTCAATCAATTCTAAAACTGCTCAACAGAAAATTATCCGTTCCGGTCAGTTACAACGCTTTAAAATATTTTATCGAAAACGACCGTGAGTTAAAATACCTAAAGAAAAAAGAAACTGTGGAAGAATTAATTTAATATTTATTTATTTTAATAAAAGAAATCTACCGTCTATGACGGTAGTATAACCATATTTGGCTTTGCCGTCAAAATTTTGTAGATTACGGTATGAGCAAATATAAGAAAATATCGCACTCAATCTACTATTGC
>JBEKWK010000022.1:0-14587 GCA_049513175.1 FCB group bacterium | reverse complement strand
ACTTGGCTAAAACAGATAGTATTGAACAAATAATTGCATTTCTCCAAGCAAATAATATAAATCCTGATTTGTTAATCAATAATGCGGGAATAGGCTTATATGGCGGATTTGAAAAAACAGACGGAGCAAAGGAATTGAAGATATTACAAACGAATATAATTGCTCTGACACTTTTAACAAAAGCAATGTTAAAAAGAATGAGTGAAAAGGATGTCGGCACTATTTTAAATGTATCATCAACTATTGCATTCCGTAAAAGCCCAAATTGGTCTGTTTATGCCGCATCCAAAGCATTTGTATTGTCATTTACTCATTCTCTTGCTATTGAGTTCAGGAAAACTCCCATTAAATTTGCTCTCCTTTGTCCGGGTAGAACAGATACGGAATTTGACAAAAATGCAGAAGCTCCTATGAGAAGAAACAACAAAGGCGATAATCCTGATATTGTTGCGGTTTATACGATAAAAAAATTACAAAAAGGCAAAACCTTAATTATACCCGGAATTAAAAACAAAATAAAGTATATAATTTTTAAATATCTACCTGATTTTATAACCGATTTAGTTGTTAAATCATTATGAGGAAACAATTATATACAATAGCTACAAACTCATTATCAAGGGTTTTAACAACTCCTCCTTACATTATTTTGTTTGTAAGCGATAAATGCACTAATAATTGCCGCCATTGCTGGTACAGTAAAGAGTGGAAAGAGAAAAATCTCAACGGGCAGCCATTGTCTTTTGACGAATTGGAAAAAATCTCAAAATCTATACCTTCAATAAAATTTTTAACAATTACCGGAGGGGAGGCTTTTTTAAGAGAAGATATTGAAGAAATAATTCATGTTTTCCTTTCAAATTCCCGCATCAGTAGATATGATATACCTACATCAGGATTCGATTCAGATTTAATATCGCAAAAAGTAGAAAATATATTGACCAAAAATAATAAAATACCTTTCAGGGTGGATGTATCGCTCGACGGCTTGGAAGAAACACATAATTCAATAAGACAAAATAGAAATGCTTTCGAAAATGCTGTGAAAACAATAGGTTCATTAAGAAGAATAAAAGCCCGTTACAGCAATTTTGACCTGGCAATTATTTCTACTGTTTCAAATTATAACAATAATGAAATAAAAGAGCTTGGGCAATTAATCAAGCATATTCTTCCTGATGGAGAATGGATGGTAAATATTATCAGGGGCGAATCACCGGGACTGGCAATTTCTGCAGAAACTGCATCAGCATACCGGATGGCAAACGATATTATTCATAATAGAATAAAGCAAAAAGAATTTACAGGGGACAGAGCTTATGGATTTGGCAAGTGGATTACTGCAAAAAATGCCCTTAGACGTGAGTTAATTACGGAAATTATTGAATCGAAAAGAATTGGCGGGGGATGTGCGGCAGGCAGTCTTTCAGGTGTGATTTTTAATGATGGGGATGTCCGACCTTGCGAAATGCTCTCCTCTTCATTCGGTAACATTAGAGATTTCGATTATAATTTACCACAGCTTTGGAATAGCCCAAAGGCAAAACAAATACGAAAGGAAATTCAATACAGTCAATGTATATGCACACATGAGTGTAATCTATCGGTTAATATTTTGCTGCAGCCTTCCTGCTGGTTCAGGTTATTAAATAAAAGAATATTTGACGGCATATAATTGATTCAATATGGGTACACCGAAAGGATTAAATATATTGTTTACGTCTGCACATTTCCCCTATCCCTTAATAGGAGGAGAAAGAGTCAAAGAATATAATATAATCAGGCATCTGGCGCAAAACAACAGGGTAATATTGGTTTGCCTGGACAGAGGCTACGAAGTAAAGCCGGAATACCTTGATGAGATGAAAAAAATCAATGTAGAGCCATACTATTTTCATATAAATAATTTCAATGCAATGGCTTCTGCAGCAGCTTTTACTCCTTTCGGCAAGCCGCTTGAAAGCAATTTCTTCCGTCATTCGCAATTCAGAAATAAAATATTAGATATAGTAAGTAATAATAGGATAGACCTGATAATTAATTTTTTCATCAGAACAGCAGAGCATGTCAAAGATTTAAAGATTAAAAAAATGTTAATGGCTGAAGATTGCCGTTCATTTTATCAGTACCAAACGTTTAAGGCAAGCAAAAACCTTCGCCAAAGAATCGTGAGGTCCTATGAAGCAGGAAAATTAAGAAAATATGAAGCTGAAATAATGAATCATTATGATATTACAACTGTAGTAACCGAAGAAGACTATCGCCAAATGAGGGAGTTAAATTCAATAGCTGACATCAGGATACTAATGCAAGGTGTTGATACTGAATTATTCTGTCCGCCCGAACATAATAGCATAAGAAAAGATATGTTATTTATCGGAAAACTCGACGTATGGACGAATATTCTGATGGTAAGAAAAATAATTCATGAGATATTTCCCTACATCCACGAAAAAAATCCGGATGCAAAACTGCTCATCGTCGGTGCTAATCCCGTAAAAGAAATCCTAAAAGAACAAAACGAAAATATAATTATACATGCTAATGTTGTAGATATCGTTCCATATTTACAAAATGCCGTAGTTTTTCTACATCCCCACGAAGGTGGCTCAGGTATTCAGAATAAAGTGCTTGAGGCTATGTCCTGTGCCTGTCCTATAATTACAACAAAGAGCGGTACAAACGGTATCGGTATTCAGTCCGGCATTAATGGTTTCATTGCCGAAAACATTTCGAATTTTATACGCTATACTTTAGATTTATTAAATAGCAGTGAATTAAGATATTCAATAGGTATTAATGCCCGAAAATATATATTGGAAAATCATACCTGGGAACCGATTTTTACACAACTGGATGAAATAATTTCAGAGCTTATATTTTAATTAAACTAAAAAAGACCTAGCAACATTTCACCGCAAAGCCTCTTAACTCCTTTTTCTATTTCTACTTCTATTTCTCTGTTCTATGTTCTAAAACTGTCGGGGCGAGAGGATTCGAACCTCCGGCTTCCTGGTCCCAAACCAGGCGCGCTAACCGGACTGCGCCACGCCCCGTATTTTAATAGGACTACAAAACTACGGAATTTTATTCAATTACCAATATTTCTCCTAATTTTTTAAGCTCTATCTTAATTAAAATATGTAATTTTGTAGCTTGTTAATTTTTATTTTTTATTATGCTTTTAAGGATTTTATGTCATATAGTATTGGTGTTATAGGAACGGGATATGTCGGATTAGTCACGGGAACCTGCTTTGCAGCAACCGGTAATGATGTGTATTGCGTTGATATTGACGAAGAAAAAATAAAAAAAATGAAAAAAGGAATATCTCCAATTTTCGAGCCGGGCTTGGACAGGCTTCTTCTTAAGAATCTCGAAGAAAAAAGGCTGACTTTTACAACAAATCTCGAAAAAACCATAGAAAAATGCTCCATTATATTTTTATGCCTGCCTACCCCGCCAAATGAGGACGGTTCTGCCGATTTGCATCATGTTTTGAATGTTGCCGGGCAAATTGGCAAAATTATTCGTGATAAGAAAATAAAAGATAAAAAAATTATTATAAATAAAAGTACAGTTCCCGTCGGAACAGCAGAAAAAGTCAAGGCAAATCTACGTGAATTTGTACCTGAAGAATTATTCGAGGTGGCAAGTAATCCCGAATTTTTAAGAGAAGGTTTTGCTGTTGAGGATGCAATGAAGCCCGAACGAGTAGTAATCGGCACGGCAAGCAAATATGTCGAAGATACACTTCGAGATTTATATGAACCTTTCGTACGAAGCGGAAACCCGATTTATATAATGGACGTAAAAAGTGCGGAAGTAACAAAATATGCCGCAAATTCTTTCCTTGCAATAAAAATTTCATTTATGAATGACCTTTCCGCTTATTGTGAGAAAGTCGGTGCGGATATTGAGAAAGTAAGGATTGGCATCGGTTCAGACAGCAGGATAGGCAAGCGTTTCCTGTTTGCCGGTATAGGTTATGGCGGTTCATGCTTCCCGAAAGATGTTAAAGCCCTGATTTATTCTTCCGAGGAAGCCGGCACACCTTTGCAGATAATACAGGCGGCACAGGATGTTAACACTAAGCAGATTGAGAGATTTATTGACAGGATAATAAAACGCTTTGACGGCAATCTCAAGGATAATACTTTAGCTGTTTGGGGGCTTGCATTCAAGCCGAATACTGACGATACAAGAGATGCTCCCGCATTTATCATTATCGAAAAACTTCTCGAAAAAGGTGCAAAAATCAAAGCTTATGATTCCGAAGCTATGGAAAATACTAAGCTGCGATTCGGAGACAAAATTGTTTATGCAAAATCAATGTATGATTGCATTGCACAAGCCGATGCATTAATCATTGCGACAGAGTGGAACGAGTTCAGGAATCCCGATTTTAAAAAAATGCAGAACCTGCTCAAAGAGCCTATTATTTTTGATGGACGGAATATGTATAATTTAGACGAAATGGAATCCAACGGCTTCGAGTATTCCTGCATCGGCAGAAGAAAAGTGAATCAGAAAGAATTAAAAATTAAGAATTAAAAATTAAGAATTTGAAAATCTCATTCCCATACTATATGTGGGACACATTGAAAGTCATTCCAACGAAAGTTGGAATCCATGAAGTTACTCTTTTAAAAACTTTGCGTGCATTGCGTTAACTTTTCTTTGTGCCGCTTTGTGTCTTATACTTTGTGATTCTTTGTGTTAAATTGCCTTTAATTTTTTTATCACAAAGCACACAAAGTTTTTCACGAAGGTCACAAAGAATCTAATACCTATTTTCTTACTTCTTTACTAACAACAAACAACCAACAACTAACGACTCGACTAAGCTTGTCGAAGTCAACTATTTCACCACCAAAAATTTTTTCGTCTCTGTATAACCCCCTGCTATAATTTGGCAGAAATAGACACCTGTTGGATAATCACGTGTATCTATCTTCAAATTATTTTCATCCTGAACTTTTTTATCATAAATAGGAATTCCAAGTTCATTATAAATTTTTATTTCAGTGGAAAAGTTAATACTAAAACTTAGATTCAGGTAGTCTGATACAGGATTTGGGAATAAAGTAAAGTTTTGTTCCTTTTGATTATCAGAAACATTTGTCAAAGTTGAATCTTTGAATTTTGCAATGTAAAATTTAAAACTATCTTTATAACCGATTACTACAAAATTATCTTTATCTAAGAAGTGTATTTGTCTTATACCAGTTCTATTTTGAGTAATATATTCGCACCATTCGTAATCGGATACAAGATCAAGTTGACTGTTAACTTTGTACAAAAGAAGTTTACTTGTATCTAAATTATGGTCAACAGAACTAGAATCTATATATGTATTACCAATAAGATAAAAGTAACCTCTTGGAGTTCTCTTAACACCATTAAATTTTACACTTATATTTTTTTCAGGTAAATCTACTTTTTTTATTATATCACCATTATCATTGATTATAGCTAATAAATGGCTAATTGGATTGTCCATATATTGACCTAATACTATATAATTCCCACTATCCAACTCTTCAATACCTCTTGGAGCAAAACGTCTATCTTTTGCAGGAAATTCTATTTTCTTTGTAATATTTCCATCGGTATCGATTTCTATAATTTGAATGTTAACATAAGTGCTATAAATATATTTGCATGCAAGGATAAGAAGCTTATTGACTCTGTTCAATTTCAAATCAAAAAAATAGTAAAGGTCTCCGCCATTAAGAGTATCTACGCCTTTTCTCCAGATTATTTTACCTGTTGTATCATAACATGAAATTATTAAATGGTCTTTTCCTATAGAAGTAATGCTATCAACTTTAATATAATGTTTAATTGAGGCATTGTAGAACCTATCTGAGAAAGATATTGTGTTATTATTATTTCCCAAATTTACATTAAATGAAGCAGAATCATACGACTTATTTTCATTAACTTTATAGGGAAATTCAATATAAGTTGTATCCCCATTTTTATCCGTATTTAATATTATTGGAATAGATGTAGAACCATATTTATCGTAATAATTATTTGTAGCACAAAAAAATTTATATCCTGAGTCTGTTTGTACAATTGAAACAGGTGCTAACATTTGACCAATAAAATATTTCTTATATGATATTAAAATACCATCTGTATTATATTTAAAAAAATCAGAAGTAGGACATGTGGAATAACCTGGGTCTAATACAGATACTATATTTCCAACAGAATCAATTATCGTCGGTTGTAATGATAGACATGTTGGTTGGTCTCCAAGGTCATACTCGCGTTCCCAAATTATAGATTGAGAATAGCTCAATATAGAAGATAATATTAATAGTAAAATAACAAATAATATTTTTTTCATTTTACCACCAAAAATTTCTTAGTCTCTACATAGCTCCCTGCGTTTATTTGGCAGAAATAGACTCCCGGAGGATATTCACGTGTATCTATCTTCAAATTATTTTCATCCTGAACTTTTTTCTCAAAAACAGGAATACCAAGTTCATTATAAATTTTAATTTCAGAAGAATTATTATTTAGAAAACTTAAATTCAGGTAGTCTGAAACGGGGTTAGGGAATATTGAAAATTTCTCAATCTGTTGATTTTCAGATACAGAAATTATATTAAAATCATTAAGCTTGGCTCTATACACACCACCGCTACAACCATCAAATATATAATCATCATTACAAGCTATTTTATGACCATTATTATTATTCAAACCTTGATTAATCGTTCTCCAGGTAATACCACTATCATTTGATAAATAAACATTATTACCACATCCAACAATAATGCTTTTTTCTTTACTTGCAATGCTGAATATATTTTCAGGTTTTATTAATTCTTTAACACCATTATTCCAATTTCCACCGATATTTGTTAACATATCTAACTCTAAATTAGTCCCTACGAACAAATAATTTCCAACAAGTTTAATTTGATTTACAGAAAAAATATGATAATCATAATATATTTCATCCCAAATAATGCCATTATTAATAGTAAAAAAAACATGATTATTAGTCCCCGCAAAAATAAAATTATTATATATTTCTACAGAATAAATAGGATAAACAGGGGAACCATTCATACCAATAGCTGTCCAATTTTCCCCTTTATCTGTTGAAAAAAATAATCCATTGCTTGTTCCAACAATTAAATTATTTCCATTTATTGTTATTGTTGATATTTCTAAATTAGTCAATCCCTTATTAACTTGTGTCCATTTAGCTCCCGAATCAATTGATAGAAAAACACCATTCCTTCCGGTTCCTACAAAAATATTATTACCACTAATTGCGATGGCATTAATCAAGTTGATTGTTGTATCGTTTATTATTATAATTTTCCAATTATTACCATTATCAGTTGATAAGAATAAACCCGTATCATTTCCAACATAAATATCATTTCCAACAATAAAAAAATTGAACAAACCTGGATCATTAGTTGGCTGTTGGGGGCATTTTTCCCACTGAGCAAAAATATTAATAGAACTTATAACTAATATAACAAGCAAAAGAAAATACTTTTCCATTTTCATGACTTTTTATTTTATAACTATAAATTTCTTTGTCTCTACATAGCTTCCTGCTTTTATTTGGCAGAAATAGACTCCCGGAGGATAATCACGTGTATCTATCTTAAATGTACCGTCAGGTGTTACACCTGACGAGAGAAAACTTTTCTCAAAAATAGGAATACCAAGTTCATTATAAATTATTATTTCAGTAGAATTATTTTTAGGAAAATTAAGATTCAAGTAGTCTGAGACAGGATTTGGGAATAAAGAAAAGTTTTGTTCTATTTGATTTTCAGAAACATCTACTTTTATAAAATCACTTAATTTCGCTCTAAATAAGCCTCCTTGAGTGCCTGCAAAAATATATTTATCATTTGTAGCTATATACCAAATAGTTAAATTTGTTAAACTATCATTAATAGCTTTCCAGGAATCACCCTTGTTGATAGATAAAAATACCCCACCACCAAAAGTCCCAGCAAATACATTTTTCTCATTAAATGTTGCGATTGAAGAAATATTTAAATTTGTTAAACCATTATTTTTAGGAATCCATGAATCACCATAATTGGAAGAAATATATATTCCTTGTTTCCCGCTAGTTGCAATATAAATATTATCTTTATTAAAATTAATTGTTATTATAGTTTTCGATGTCAAACCATTATTTTTTGGAATCCACGTAATACCGTAATCAGATGAATAATATATACCTCCTAAATAAGTACCTACAAAAATATCTGTATCATTGATAACCATTGATTCAATATAATAGAAATCAGGATTTGAATAACGAGATTTCCAGGAAATACCATTATCAGAAGAAATATAAACACCACCATTACTACCACTATATATACCAATAATTATATAATTATTTATCAAACTAATAACACAAGGACCTTGACCAGGTGATAATTTAGTAATCCAATTTTTACCTTTATCCGATGACAAAAATAAATTTACATCATTACCGGCAAATATATTTGAATCTTTAAAAGCAATTGAATAAATAGGTAGAGATTTCAAGCTATCATATATAACTTCCCAAGTATCACCATCGTCTAAAGTACGGAATATACCGCTATGATAAGTTCCTACAAAAATATTTTCATTATTAATAGCAATACAAGTCATAGTATCACTATTTATACCATTACTGCATTTTTCCCAATGAGCAGATATAATACCACAATTAAGAATTATAATAACAAGCAAAAGGAAAAACTTTTTCATTTTCGTACCTTTTAAAAAATTTGCACCCAAATATAACTCTAATGACACATTTTCCGCCAAAAAGTCTCAAAATATTTTAAAAAAATTTTAAGCTGCGAAAGAAATTGAATTTTATAATATTTGAAATTATAGAATGGATGCGGCTTGGCGTTGTTTAAATATAAAAATTATATATTATTTAAAATTTATATAGTTTTGAGATTTATGAATTTTTTTAATTGTTTAGGGAATGCTAAAGCAAGCTATTTTTTAAGATGTCAGACACCAAAAAATAATTATATGAATTATTAAACGTTAATAAATAAAACTAAATGAGGAATTAATTATATGAGCGAAATAATCTTTTTAGTCGAAGAAGCTGTAGAAGGCGGATATACTGCAAGAGCGATGGGCTACAGCATCTTTACCGAAGGAGAAACAATCCCTGAACTAAAGGAAAATATCAAGGATGCAATTTTATGTCACTTTGAAACTAACGAACAGCCTAAGCTGGCAAGAATGCATTTTGTTAAAGATGAGGTTTTTGCTATAGGATGAAATTACCTCGTGATTTATCAGGTATTGAATTTGTAAAACTATTATCGGCTTTGGGATATGAAGTTACAAGACAGACAGGAAGCCATATTAGACTGACCACACAAATAAATGGTGAACATCACATTACTATTCCAAATCATAATCCAATCAAAGTTGGAACATTATCTAACATTTTGAGCGATATTGCAGAACATTTTGAAATCACAAGAGAAGAGCTGAACAAGAAAATATTCAACAAATAGTATTGTTTGTAATATTTTCGACATCTAAAACTCCCCAAAAAGTTCAACTCCGATGGAGTTGTGTTTCCCGCATATTTGCATAGTTACAAACGTACAACTTCTACGAAGTTGATTTTTTTTAGAAACAATATCGTAGATATTGAACGTTTGTAACAAGGATAAACCTTGCCCTCTCCACAATCCCATCGGGATTGAACGTTTCTTCACCTTACGAACTTTATGAACTTTATAAACTTTATAAACTTTATAAACTTTACAAACTTTATGAACTTTACAAACTGAAAAAAAGGATGGTAATATCTTACACTTGTTTAATATTCACCATGCAAAATTTTAGTTGAGAATTTTCTAAGTTTATAAATTTATTTTATGTTTTGAAGTTCCCTGTTTGGTGGTTTCTTTTTAATTTATTAATTTTATAATAGTTGGTGGAACAGGTTTAAATTAAATTGTTCAGAATTATGTATAAAAAAAATATTAAAACCTTAAATAAAACAAACTCTTTACACATAGATTCCATGCCTTGTTTTGGCACGTTTTTTAATATATTTACAAAAAAACTCAAAAAATTTCAGAAACTGCCGATTATTAATTAGTTGAGTAAGCTCTGAAATAATTTATATACAAATAAAAATTTTATGGCAAAGGAAAAAGACGAGCAGGAAGAAACATTAGATAAAAAAGGCGATAAAAAGGCGGAAGAAAAGCCTAAGCTAAAGCCCGGTGAGCTTAGTTTCATGCAGATTATTATTATAGTCGGCGGAACGGTGGTTCTGATGTTTGTTCTGTTCCTGGTCGGCTACCTGATGATTATTAAGCCGGATTTGGAAAAATTGAATGCAGGCGATAATAAAGATGCAAAGGGAAAACCCGGTGCAGTTGCACAGGATGCAAGTAAAGAGGGAGAGAAGGTTACAGGATTAGACAAAGAAGAAAACGAAAGATTTATTTCGACAGGCAGAATCACTACTAATCCCAAGATGTCGCCCCAGTTCGTTATTGTTGATATTGCTCTCGATTTCTTTGTGAACGATGACCAGAGCAAGGAAATAAAAAAGGAAAAAACTGAGGAAAGTTCGGCTTTGCATAAGCCTATGGCTGAAGTGAAAGGAGAAGTAAACAATCTCTTAGGCTCTTACACTGTAGCAGATTTGCAGACGATGCAGAGGGATTCTTTGCAGATGTTGTTTAAAAATAAGCTGAAAAATGTTTTTACAAAAAACAAGATGGCTCTGAAAGATGCTATTTTGCAGGAATTTATAATTCAATAATAAATTATGTCTGAAGTATTATCACAAAATGAAATTGACAATCTGCTTACCGAAATGACTTCCGGTACGGTGGATGTTGATGATATACTGAGCGGGAAAATAACCAAAGGCGAAGTTTCAAATTATGACTTCCGCCGCCCGAACAGGATATCTAAAAACCAGGTGAGAACTTTACAGACAGTCCATGAAAATTTTGCCGAGGTATTTGGTTATTATCTCGTTTCCAAGCTTCAGGCAGTAGTTTCGATTAATGTAACATCAGTTGACCAGCTATTTTATTCTGAATTTATATTATCCGTTTCAAACCCGAGCTGTCTTTATGTATTCGACATCGAAGGGACGGACGGAAGCGGCATTTTCGAGGTTAGCCCTCAACTGGATTTAATCATACTCGAACGATTGTTAGGTGGAAGCACCGATACACAGCCCAAACCGCGTTCCATTACGCCTATAGAGCAAGCTGTAACGCGTGGAGTAATAGAGCATGCACTATCAGACCTGAGAAATGCCTGGCGTTCAATAGCGGATTTGAATTTCAAGTATCAAAGGCTTGAAATGGAGGCTGATTTTCTCCAGATTGCACCTGCATCTGAAATAGTTGTGGTAATTTCATTCGATGTAAATATCGGTGTGCATACTTACCTTATGAATCTTTGCTTCCCGACATTTGCATTAGAGGAAGTGCTTGCCAGGCTCAACCGTCAGCAGGTTACGACTACGGCTCTAAAGCAAAGTCCACAGCGTCTGAAGGAAAATTTAGAAATAATGAAACATCAAATGGCTACTACTTATCTGCCGGTAGTTGTTGAGTTAGGGAAAGCCGCTATCACCGTAAAAGAATTGCTGGAACTTCAGGTCGGGGATGTTATAAGATTGAACAAGAAAATTAACCAGGAAATTGAAGTTTACATCGGTGAAAAGCGGAAATTAGCTGCACGCCCGGGTTCCGTCGAAGGGAAAAAAGCAGTCAGAATCACAAGGCAGTTGTCACATGAAGATTTAATTGTTGAAGATTATCCATTAAAAGAGGAGTAAATTATGGCTGTGTCCCAGGATGAAATTGATAATATGCTCAAAGATACAGAAGAAGCAAACCAGTTTTCAGATAATATGACGGAAATCGTCAAGCCGGCTGTGGAAGTGGGTACCACAAGCTTTCCGGATATGGAGCATAGTGATGACAGCACTCCTTTGCCCGCTTTAGACCCAAAGATGGAACTGCTCTATGATTTGCAGTTGCCTGTCTCCATCGAACTCGGCAAAACGAATATGTTGATTCGTGACATACTCAGGCTTGGGAGAGGGTCTGTTATCGAATTTGATAAATTGGTCAGCGAGCCTGTTGATGTTCTCATCAACTCGAAAAAAGTCGCTGAAGGCGAAGTTGTAGTGATTGATAAGCATTTCGGTATCCGTATCACAACGCTTGTCGGTCCTGCAGACAGATTACGCTCTCTTAAAAAATAATTGTTGATAAATTTAATGAACAAAGGAAATCTATGATTGAAGATTCACTGATGCGCTCTTTTCTGTCTATGGTTGGATTCATTGCAGTTCTTGCAGTGGTTTTATTCTTTTTCAAAAAGTATGCAAAGAAAGCGAATAATAAAAGTAATTCCGTTGATTTGAATATAGTCTCAAAATTGAATATACAGCCTAAAACGACTCTTTATATAATTAAAGCAGGTGTAAAAACCTTGCTGGTTGGCGTTACCGACCATAATATTCAAACACTTTCCGATTTGACCGAAGACAAAACACCAAAATCATCATTCAATATCAAAAAGCCGCTTCCGGTTTCAGATAAAGAACTACCGGAGTTGGCTCTTCCACTTGCTAAAAAAATATCGGAGGATAAAAATCCTCTTTCTTTTAGTAATTTTATAAAAGCAAAATTCAAGAAATAGGTTTTGAATCAGTTATCAGTTGTCGGTTTTCAGTTATCAGAAAATTTAAGCAATTTAACACAAAGGACTCAAAGAAAAGTCACAAAGTTCACAAAGCCTGAGCTGTTCTAATACTTTGTGTGCTTTGAGTAAATACTTTGTGCACTTTGTGTTAAAAAAATATTTACCTCAAAACAAGTAACCATCTATTTTTATATGTATGTTTGTTTTTCCCTTTAATTCATATTTCCTAACAGCTTCTCGATTTCGCCCTGTATTGCTTCAGGTGTAGTCTGCGAAGCAAACCTGTTCACGATTTTTCCGTTTTTATCAATAAGGAATTTCGTGAAATTCCATTTTATTTCATCGGAAAGAAAGCCGCCTTTCTCTGAAGTCAAATATTTATACAAAGGAGCGGCATTGTCGCCGTTTACGTCAATTTTGGAAAACAATGGAAATGTAACATTATAATTTTCAGAGCAGAACTGCTTTATTTCCTCATCCGTACCGGGTTCCTGTTTGCCGAACTGGTTGCATGGAAAGCCTAAAATCTCAAATCCCCTGTCTTTGTATTTCAGATATGTATCCTGCAAGCCTTTATATTGTTTTGTGAAGCCGCAATGGCTGGCGACATTCACAATCAGAAGTACCTTGCCTTTATAATCGCCGAGCGAGACATCCTTGCCGTCTATATTTTTTACATTGAAATCATATACCGAGTTAGTCATAGAGCTACCCTCCGGTTTAGCACCGAAACACTTTGCAAAACCTGAAATAGTTATTAAAGCTAAAACAATTATTAAATTTAATTTCATTATTAATGTTCCTCTAATATTTTATATAGTTATAACAAACTTTTTCAGTATTGAAGTTAGCGTTTATAAATTATTGTATTTCTGCTTTCAGAGCTATATTACGGTGATTCCCCGAAATATAAGTTTTATATAAAATTACAACACAGGAAATTATTTTCATAATTTTGTAAATAATATGAGACTTTTTTCCTATTTCTGTGTCATTGTATATATGGATGGTGCAAATTTGAAAAAAGTATGTTTTTTATTTCTCCCTCTCCTTTGGAGAGGAGGCTCTTGTTTTTTCTCCCTCTCCTTTGGAGAGGAGGCTCTTGTTTTTTCTCCCTCTCCTTTGGAGAGGAGGCTCTTGTTTTTTCTCCCTCTCCTTTGGAGAGGGACTAAGGGTGAGGTAAAATTAGCATTGGTGACATAATTGAGATACGAAACAACAGACAAAAATACATGGTTTAACTTAAAATCATTTGCTAATAAAAACAGAAAGAATCCAACCTTTGCTGAAAAAATAATGTGGAATGCACTCAGGAATAAACGAATAGGATATAGATTCAGACGCCAGCATGCAATAGATAAATTTATAGTAGATTTTGTATGTCTTGAAAAAATGCTTATAATTGAAATAGACGGAATATCACATGAAGGAAAAGAAGATTATGATGAAATACGAACCGGGAAATTGAATGCTCTAGGGTTTCGGGTAATCAGGTACAGCGATGAAGAGGTATTGGGAAATGGGAATATGGTAATCGAAAATATCAAGGGAGAATTAGAGAAATAGAAAATAGGACACCTCACCCTTGGTCCCTCTCCAAAGGAGAGGGAAAGCAATAGAAAAGTCCTGTTCAAAAGATAGGGAAATTAATTGAAATTGAAAAAATTAAATTCAGAATACAGAATTCAGAACTCAGAATTATCGGAGACTTATCATGCGTAAATTATTTTTGTTTCTTTTTATTGCTCTATTTTTGAGCCAGGTTGCATTAGCTGTAACTTTTGATACTGTTTGGGTACAAAACATTTGGCCCAAAGATTGTAAATTTGCATGTTTCTCACCGGATACTACTAAAATTTATGCT
>JBEKWK010000021.1:0-15067 GCA_049513175.1 FCB group bacterium | reverse complement strand
ATATGCGTTCCTACCCGTCGGAATTTATTGTTTTTAGTCTTAGCAGCTATTTATTGCCTGACACCACAGCTTTTGTTAAGTTCTCTCATGGGAGCATTATTGAGCCGGGAACTTTTACTTTAACAGATTATATAAAAGTAGGGAAAAAGAATCCTGACTATTACAAAGGAAAAGTAATAATATTAATTAATGAAATTACACAAAGCCAGGCTGAGTATACTACAATGGCACTTCGAAAAGCTCCGTTTGCAACTGTAATCGGCAGTACGACTGCAGGTGCTGACGGCGATGTTTCGCAATTTTTCCTTCCGGGCGGGATTAGCACAATGATTAGCGGAATTGGTGTATATTATCCTGACGGAAAAGAAACTCAAAGAGTCGGGATAGTTCCAGATATTGAAGTAAAACCCACAATTAATGGCATTAGATTAAGAAAAGACGAACTACTTGATAAAGCAATAGAATTAATTAATAAGCAATAGAGAGCCTGAAGCAAAAAAAATAAAGAAGTAAATTAGTAATAAAAAAGTTAATACAGACCTTTGTCTAATGTTTACCGGGGTATTTGTCAATATCTCAATAAATTTATAAAATTAAAAAAATTAAGGAAAAAAATGGAAGAAATAACCAGTAACGATAATATCTCTAAAATGGATGCAATTCCTATAAAGCATCTTGTATCAAAAAGAGATATAGGGATTGAGGCATTTGAACTGGAAAACGGGAATTTGATGCTTGAAGCGTCATTGTTAGACCCTTATCATCTGATAAGATTAAATATACATATTGAACCACAAACAAAGACTATTGTATACGCTAAAAGCGAATTTGCAAATCATCCGCATAAAGGCTGTCCTGTAGTTGCAATAAAGGCAAAGCAACTAATCGGTCTGAAGATTGAACGGGGAATTACTAAAAAGGTTTCCGAAAGAATTGGCACAAATGAAGGATGTGTGCATTTGAGAGAATTAGCCCTTGAGACTATTAATTTTGCCGCTACAACCCTGATAGGATTTGATGAGGGTTTTGGCTTGATGAGCCGCAGCTTTAACGTTCTCGAAGAAACTAAAAGATTTGAAATAGCAAAGAAACTGCTTAAAAACACATGCTATATTTACAAGGAGAAGGAATAAATTTTTAATACAAAATCTTTAATTCTTAAGGATGATTCTAAAAACATAGTGTTTGTAATACCAGAAAAAACTGGTATCATGTTGAGCGAATCAATCAGTATTCATGAGGGTTTATGGATTCCCGTTTGCGCGGGAATGACAGTTAATAGAACAACTCAAAATTCTTAATTCTTAATTTTAAATTCTTAATTTGTAATTACCTCACCTCCGGCTCTTTCGGCTTGAATTCTATGTTTTCAGAACTTATTTTGCCGTCTTTTGTGATTTTCATTAATATAGATTGGTAGGGATTGAAAACAAGATTTACATTATATTTCTTCCCAAAAGCATTCATGATTATAGCTTTTTCTATGTTATTTTTTGTTAATGATTGTCCGTATTTTATGGGATAATGCAAGTCCTGTGCTGTCGGATTAGAAAAATAAATATATAATTCATTCCCTGTGCTTTTGCACCAGTAATCAGGCAGTTTCTCTCCTTGTAGCAAAGGAATTGATTTATTGATTTTGCTGAAATCCGAAGAAACATTTTTCATTGCAGATACTTTATTATAGAGCAAGTCGTAATCTTTATGCTTATTATACCCGGGTTCTTTGGGAGTATGCTTAATACATATCGGGAAACCATTCTTTGCAAGGCTATAAACTGTCTGCAATACTTCGTAATCGAGATAATCAGCATCTATATATAAAGATTTAAACTCCGCATCGCCTATGACCAATTTCACTTTTGACAGCTTGCCCTGCTTCAGGAAGTCATTATTTACCCACAAAGGATGAAATCCCTTCAATTCATCGGGTATTTTGACATATCGCAATTCATATTGACCCCAGGACCATTTCATCTGGAGTTCCGGCGGATAATCGCCCGCAACCCAGCTATCCTCAAGCGGCAAGTAAACGGCAACATCGGAATATGTTTTCCCCGATTTCATTATTTTTGATACTTTTTCCATATAAGAATTAAAAGCAGGCAATTCCGCAGTCAGACTGCCTTTTGAGCCTACATGTACGCTTGCATAAAAATTTATGGTATCAATTCCTTTTGGATTGAACGGCGTGCCATGCCAGATTATGTGATTAGTGCCGTTTGCAAAGAGTGCATCGCAGACCAGTTTCAAATCGGCGGTCTGTTCTTCACCCATATGCTCGCGGGGCCAGCCGTAAAGACAAGTGAAAGTTTCTGATGTAATCACTTTTTTCTTTGAAAGACATGCTGCGGAAGCCACAACCCTCGAAAAATTTGGTTCATAGAGCATCGCCTCTGTTTCGGGAATATCCATTAAGCCGTAAGCTTTGATAATATCAACCGGAGCACCACAGCATTGAGTTCTTGCCAGTGCCTTCAAGTCATGGGCATTTTGTATGAAAGGCTTATAAAATTCATCCAAAACCATCTCGGAGATTAGCTTGAAATAATCATACCTTTGCCTTTCATAGCCCTTAACCCAGAGGCTGTCGAGAGATTTTGCAATATCATAACCAAATTTCTTTTGGAATAATTCATTAAATCCCGGAGTCCAGAGAGTTTTCGTCTCGACTTCCCAGGAATCGCAGAAAAGAGAGGAAGTATTGCCTTTTACCGCATCCTTCAATGCCTCATCCATCCTTTTGGCATATCTTGCGAAGGCATTATTATCGAGATGATTTATTACCAAGCCTTTTATAGGATATTCCCACGATACCCTTATATCCTGCCTGATAGAAGAATCTTCCCAAACCCTGCTTGCATCATCCCTCGAAACATGGCTGTCACCAAAGGGCCACAGAGTTCCGAAAGTAAAATCGCATCCCAAGCCTAATGTATCGGCATATCTCTTTGCATAGCTGACGACCTTCGACCATTCGGGACTCAGCCAAGCCTGCCGGGGAGTATAATTGATTGTATCCTTTTGCATTCTGTTTAATGGATAGACCCATGCAATCTCCACACCGCCGAAATTATTCTTCTTCAGCCAATCGAGCTGATATTTGATGTCTTCTTCTTTAATAACTGAAGCGAACCACCACCAGCGAGTATATGGCTTAGAGGTTTTCAGAAAATACGATTGTTCATAGCCGTCGCCGCCGCCCGCCTGAATATTTGTGAAATTCAGTAGGATGAAAAGTAAGAGAATGATTTTTTTCATGATAAATTTTATAATTCTTGAAAAATTAATTTAATCACCGATTGGAAATTAATGAAAAAATAGAACAGTACAAAATTTACCTGCATTGAAAGTTTGTATATTAATTCTATATTTCTTAATTTGAACATAAAATTTTGAAAGAAAAAAATGTACTCTGAAACTGAAATAAAATCAATAATCGAAATTATAAAATTGAATGTCAATGATAATCTTCACAAAATTTTGCTGTTTGGTAGCTATGCAAAGGATACACAGACAAACTCAAGCGATTTGGATATAGCTATTATTGTTAATACAATGATAAATAGGAAGGAAAAACTGAGATTATTAAATTCTTTATGGTGGAGTGCTTCCTCTAACGGCATTTCTGCTGATTTTATTATAAAAACAAGTGATGACTTTGAAAATGAAAAAGAACTTCCGACTTTATCTAAAACGATTAATAGGGAAGGGAAGGTATTGTGGCAAAGCAGTTAAATGAAATAGTGCTAGTATATATTGAGCTTCGAGTTGTGCAAGTGGTGCTTGCATAATTTTTGTAATTTAAATAGTATAAATATATTTCTCATTTCAACTTAAAATCAACCGGCACACATACCCAACATTCTGTGACTTTACCATCTTTGGTTGCCGGTACAAATTTAACACTTTTTACCGCATTAATAGCCGATTCAATGAACATTGGACAATCACATTCCATTATTCTTACTTTTGTAACATAACCAAATCTTGATACTAATACCCTGAGTTTTACCCGACCTTCACAGTCTACCATTTTTGCCTTATCCGGATATTTTACCGCCTTTGCAATATCATCCAAATCAACCATTGGCTCTTCATCAACAATGGAATACTCGTCACCTTGCAATTTCAAAGAATCCGGTATATTATTTAATAAATGCTGATTGTTTGGATCTCCTTTTTGATTGAAAGAAGAATCTTTGATTTTTGTTGAATCAGGTTTGGTCTGAGCATACAAAAAAATGCTTTGTATTAAAATGAACAATAACATTAATAATAAATATTTCATAATAAATCTAATATAAAAAAACTAAAATGTATAGCTAAAACCAATCCTATTCCAAGTAAAATTCACTTTAAATTCAGTCTCAATACTTGTGTTTTCCTTGATTGATTTATTATATTCTTTTATCGCATTTTTAAAACAATTGTTGCTGCTTTTAAACAAGTATATTGCTAAAAAATCAACTACGATAGCGCTACCAATAAGTTCATATATTCCGATACCTTGTGGAAAGTAGCCGTAGTTATTATAGCTTCGCTTTATATCACTAATAACTATTAAAGTTAGATAACACCCACCAATTAATGAAATCCAAGCATAAGAATTACCTAAATTTGATGAATGAACTAACTCTTTAGAAGCCGGATTCGATGCAAGAATATCCGATATATCTCCTTTTGAGTACTCTTTTCCTGCAATAAAGTAGTCAGAATGTTTGATTATGATTGAGTCAGGTTTGGTCTGGGCATACAAGAAAATGCTTTGTATTAAAATGAATAGTAAAATTAATAATAAATATTTCATAATAATCCTAAAACATATATTTCAAATCAATACCTGCTTGCAAGTATGTAATCTTCCAATGAAAATCGCCTCTGTACAAACTATCAGAAGCAGGACAGTTTGTATTTATACCATTAATAACCGAACTCAAAGGATAATCAACTGAAACAAAAGGCGAAATCCTAAATTTAAAAATATCGTAATCATAGGTTAAGCCAAACTTCAAGCCATATCTGAAATCATTTTTGTAAGGGATTTCTCCTTCTTTGAAATAAATTGACCTGCCATCGTCTGACAATCGATAGCCATTTTGAGCAAACTCAGGATTATCAGTAAATCTAGCATTATGTGGTTCACCTACCAATCGGTAAATTTCAGTATATTTACTATCAAGTAAATAACTAAATGAAAAACCAAAAAATATACCCAACTTTAAATTAGGTATTGTTATTTTAGGCATTATATCAAAGCTTAGTAAGGAATATTTACCTTCCCAAGCATATTGTGTCGTTGTAAATTCAATTTGTTCTCTACCCATACTATCAACATATGTAGATGGATATCTATCCTGAACTTTAGTATATACAAAAGAAAAGCTGTTATAATATAGTTTAGTTAAAAGAGATATTTCAATGCCTACATTAATAGATGTCTCAAGAGAAAGTCCTGCAAAATAGTTTCCTTTATTGAAATTCTCCATTACCCCGTTACATTGACAACTATAACAATTGTAAACATAACGCACATCATTATAAGCATTAAAATAGCCGGCTGTAATACCGATGCCGGATTGTAGAGACTGGCTGAATGCGGCTTGAGATGCAATAAACAAAGATAGAATAAAAATTAAAGCGCGAATTTTAAAATGTGTTTTCATAGCTTTTTTAAATGTTATTTAGTAATTTAATTATTTGCCGATACCAGGATAATTGTGCAAGTGGTGCTTGCATAAATTGAACTTCGATTTGTGCAAAGAGTGCTTGCATAATTCTTGTATTTCAAAATAAAACAATTATATTTCTCATTTCAACTTAAACGCAAACGGCATACACACCCAGCATTCCGTGTTTACGAAATGTTTGACTGCTGGTACATATTTCAAGCTTTTTACAGCTTTGATTACCGGTTCAATGAATATTGGGTTATCACATTCCACAATTCTTACCTTTGTAGCATAACCCGATTTGGATATTAACACTCTGAGTTTTACCCGACCTTCCTTGCCTCCTATTTTTGCCATAGGTGGATATTTTATCGCCTTTGCTATTGCATCTAAATCAAATATCGGCTGTTTATCAACAATGGAGTATTCGTCACCTTGCAAATGCAACGAATCCGGTATATTATTTAATTCAACCTGTGTGTTATGGTCTTCTCTTTGATTGGAAGATGAATGTTTGATTTCGATTGAATCAGGCTTGGTTTGGGCATACAAGAAAATGCTTTGTATAAAAATGAATAGTAAAATTAATAATAAATATTTCATAATAATCCTAAAACATATATTTCACATCAATACCTGCCTGCAAATAAGTGATTTTCCAGTGATAATCAGCCGGTGTAATACTATCAGCAGGAGTGCAATTCAATTTTACATTATTAATTACTGAACTTAATGGATAATCAACTGCAACAAATGGCGAAATACGAAATCCTAATATATCGTAATCATAGGTTAATCCAAACTTCAAGCCATATCTAAAATCGTTCTTAAAAGGCATTTTCCCTTCCTTATAAATTATTGACCTCTTATCATCAGACAATCTTACTCCATATTTTGCATATACAGTACTGTCAGGGGTAAAATAGCCATTTCCAGGTTCAACCATACGATAAATCTCGTTATATTTGCTATCAATTAAATAACTGAATGAAAAGCCAAAAAATATGCCGAGTTTTATATTTGGTATTGTTATTTTTGGCATTAAATCTAGACTTAATAATGAATATTTGCCTGACCATTCCCATTGTGTTAAGCTACGTACAAGTTTCTGCTGACCCGGATTATTTGGGTCGGGCTCAAGAACAGCATAATCATCCTGAACTTTTGTATTAAAAAAAGAAAAGCTATTATAATAAAGCTTCGTAATAATAGAGCCTTCTATACCCATATTAAATGCAAATTCATAAGTAAGACCTTCAAAATAATTACCCTTGTTAAAATTATCCATAAGTTTACATGGACAGCAATGGTAAGCAAATAATACATCATTATGAGCAATAAAGTAGCCGCTTGTTATGCCTATACCTGACTGCATAGACTGGCTGAAAGCGGATTGCGATGCGATAAACAAACAAAGCATTAATATTAAAGAACGGATTTTTAAATGTGTTTTCATAATTTTTTTAAAATATATTTTCAATGCAAAACCATTACAGGCTTGGTTTCTATTTTATTGCCATATATTAACTGAACAAAGTATATCCCCGGTGATAGAGAAGCCGTGCTAATCTGATAATCCTGACCTGTGAATTTAGTTTCATTAACCAAGCTTCCAAGTAAGTCAAACACTCTTAACACTGCATTTTGAACAAATTCTATGTTTGAATGAACTGTAATAATATCTGAATTCGGAATTACTTTTATTTCAAAATTTTGCTCGTTATTGTTATCTTTTACATTTACTTTATATTCTACACATTCTCCGGTAGATGCATTTATCACTAGTCCATATTCAAAGTTATCACCATAATTATAATCAGTATACTTACTCTCCCAAACAGGATAAGAACTACTATAATACCATCTACCATTATCATTACAAAGAAACATCTTAGCTAAAGGAACAATTTCAAAGTATGTTCTACATGTTGAAGAATATTTATTCAAAGAATCAGAGTCTATTATAAAATCATTAATATTAACTGGTGAAAAATATTGTAAATTATAATATGAATTACTGAATATAGAATCTACTATGAAATTGTTACCATCATTTTTGATTTTAAAAGAATATGAGGTATCCCAAACCGTTTTTGCAAATTCATAAAACCATTGTAGAGCAGTGCCAATTTTATCATTAACGGAGGTAGTCTCAATTGGAGAAAGGTTTCCGTAAACATCCCATTTATCTTCCGAACAATAAACATAAAATAATTGTAAACTATCAATGCCTATTTGCTTTGCAGCCTCTATGGCTTTGGGTAATCCCTGCTTTGCAGTAAAAAATTTGTAGTCTGCGGAATGTAAAGTGGCAAAGGAAGCAAGGAACACTAAAATGATTAAAAGCTTTTTCATAATATTTTGTTGTTATTTTATATAAAAATTACTCTATTATTTTCAATGCAAAACCATTACAGGCTTTGTTTCTATTTTATTGCCATAAATTAACTGCACAAAGTATAACCCTTGTGTTAGAGAAGCTGTGCTAAACTGATAATCCTGGCTTTTGAAACTTGTTTCCTTAACCAAGCTTCCAAGCTGGTCAAACACTCTTAAGACTACATATTGAGCAATTTCTAAGTTTGAATGAATTGAGATTATATCGGAATTAGGAATTATTTTTATAACAAAAAATTGCTCAATATAATTATTGTAATCTTTGACTTTTGTTCTAACTTCTAAACATTCGCCTGTATATGCATCAATAAATAAATCATAGCCATCTGGATCATCACCATTATAGGTAAAATAATCACTTGCCCAAAGTGGATAATTATCTAAGAAAGGCCAAGAACCATCATTATTACAAAGAAACATCATAGCTAATGGAACGAATTGAAAATATTTTTTACATTTGATTGCATATTTATTTAAAGAATCAGAATCTATTTTAAATTCATTTATGTTAATCGGTAATGAAAATCTAGATAAACTATCTATATAACTAATGAGAGAATCCACAAGAAAACTTATACCATCATTTTGGATTCTAAACCAATAAACAGAATCTTTTTTGGGGAATGCAAATTCATAATACCATTGCTGTGCTGTTCCATTTGTATCATTTACTGTAATAGAATCATTCGTGTCATTAGAATAATAAAAATTCGCATATTGTAAGGAACAACAAATTGCAAGCAATCCCAAGCTGTCATTACTTAATTGCTTTGCAGCCTCAATGGCTTTGGGCAGTCCCTGCTTTGCCGTAAAAAATTTGTACTCGGTGGAATGTAGCGTGGCAACTGATGCAAGAAAAACTAAAATGATTAAAAGCTTTTTCATAATATTTTGTTAATAGTTTTAAAAAAAAATATTATTTTATTATATCAATACATTATACATTCTACATTTTAAATTTTAAATTAATCACCGAATCTTACAACGTATCCCACTTGTCCGAGCAAACCCCAACCGTTTCTGAATCCCTCGCTACCTGCCCATCCTATTTCCACAAATATTCCATAAATATTTACATCCCCAAAAACACCGAGAAAACTCAAGGCAGATGCACCATTATTATTATAATAATTATTATTGTCATAAAATGGGTAAAATGAGATAGGATTTATTTGTCCAGCCCAATTAAGACCTATTCCCAAAGATATATTTGATTCAAAATGCTTTGAATTATAGATTCTATAAAGTAAATTAACCTGAAACCCGGAGAAAAAATTACTTGGTAATGAATATATATTTAGCTCGCCTCTTATGCCAAATCTACTGAAATAACCACCAAACAATAAATTCACCCCCCCTGTAGATATAACTGTAAAGCCGCCAAAAGGAGTTGATTTCCTTCCAAAATCCGATAACAACTCAATTCCTGTGATATTTTTTCTCGGCATAATTATTTCCGCTCCTTCGTCAGGAACAAATTTTATAATTGAATCATTAACATCAGTAATGGTTCCGGTATATTTAATTTCCATGTCAGTAATAATTGTTGCTTTGTCAGGAGTCATTCTTTTAATATCTGATTTATTAATCGTAGATATTTTTCCATCAAGGGATTTTACAATCAGGAAATTGCCGGTCTCGCCAAGAATTATACGCGAACAGAAATTACCGTTATTTAAAAAAATAATTTGCTGAGAATATAGATTGGCACTGGTTATAAGTATAACGGTAAGAATAATAATAATCTTTTTCATTCAAATCACCTTTCAAAATCGAAAATTGATTTAATTGCAACGAAAATTTAACTAATATTTTAATAAGAACAAAATGAAATATGAAAAAATGTACGATTTTAGATTCTAGATTTTAGATTTAATTAACTCATGTTACGCAAATAAGAAACCATATATTTTTATTTTCAATATTAAATTTACTTTTTCAAATTAAGGGCAGTTCTTAAAACATAATGTTTGTCATTCCAGCGAAAGCTGGAATCCAGTATTCATGCGGGTTTATGGATTCCCGCTTTCGCGGGAATGACAGTTAATAGAACCACCCTTAAGTATTAAATTTAAAATTAATGAATACGATGAAATTGCAAAAGCTTTTAAAAACCTTATTTTATAAAGGCAACCTTCGTAGAAATCAAATCAGGAACATATAATTTACCTTATTACCTTATTCAGATTTTTAATAATTTCATATATAATCTAATAAGGTTGTGCCTTAAATGAGCTTATTTCTACTAAGGTAGTCTAAAAAAATAAGGTTTATTAATCTGAGTGACTTTTAATAAATCAAAAAATGCGTAACATGAGCCAAATAAATTAATCTTAAATATAGAATCCAAAATCTAAAATAAATAGATTAACTTCGTTCAACTTGTTACTTCAATTCTCATTAATTGACTTTTGGGAAATTTTCATGTTTTTTTTATTCTGTTAATTATATTCCAAAAAAGTTATAAATATTGATAAATAAAGGGTTATAATGCTTAGAGCTAAAATTATAAAAATAATTTGGTTAAATTAAAAATATTATTTGCTTTTATTAATTTTAATATGTATCTTTGCACATATATAGATAAAGGAATATCTATATTATTAACAGAAAATTAACAATATAAAATTTTAATCAGGGGATTGCTATGAAATCTTATTTACAAAAAGCTCCCGATGATGCCGTCGGGTCAGGGTTTTCAAGGGTTTTGAAAACCAATTTATTTTATGTCCTTGTGTTGCTGGCACTGTTTGGTGCAAGCATGGAAACGCAGGCTCAGTCCTGGGTATCGCAAGCAACACAGGATGGGTTTATACTTAAAAAAGTGGTCAGCGATACAACTATCGCAACAGGTCAGCCCTTCAGCTACACAATTTATTATACGATTCCGGCAGGTGCTTTAAATGTTACAATAACGGACATTTTACCTGCAGGTTTGGTGTTTCTTGGGGCAACATACAACAATGCCTGCGGAGTACCGACCGTCGTTTCACCGGTAATAAATTCAATGGGTGGAACTTACTCATTATACTGGGCAAGCATTCCCGGAGGATGCACAGGGTCATTTACAATTTCCGTAGCTTTTCCTAACGGCACAACCTGCCCCGGTACGGCTGTGCGGAACAATGTCTGTATTACAGCCTCTTTAGGTACAGGCAAAAAATATGATTTTTGCACAGGGTATGTCCCAACAACGGCAACAGCAGTTAACCCATGGCATGTGAACAAATATCCTCTGGGTGTTGCATGGCAGGGCGGGAATTGCCCCTATGCTTCCGCAAGCGATACCATAACTTATCAAATATGTGTATTTAAAGATGTCGGTACAACAGGTCAGTTAAATTTGGACAACGGAGTCGTAAAAGATACTTTGCCGGCAGGTGCAATCCTTGTAAGCTCTACATGCGGCGCCACACAAAGCGGAAACGTGATAACCTGGAACGTCGGAAACCTGAGTGCAAATCAAATGTATAATGCAGTTTGTTGCGATTTCGTAGTCTATTACCCGCCATCATCATTCCCGGCAGGTTCTTCATTAACTAACCAGGCAACATTGTCAGGCGGATTAGGCGGAATGGTCAATCCCAATTCACCCCCTTGCAGTAATTTCACGACTCAGAGTGCGCAAACTTGCGTACAGCTTGTATCTATTACAAAAGGCACACTTTATAAATGGGTTTACACTAACCGCCAGCCGGGATGTGCAGGTCAATATCTCATTTATATCTGCAACAACGGAACTACACAGCTTATATTTACGGCATTGGATACATTGCCGGCACAGTTGACTAATTTCAGCTTAGGCTCAATGTATAATTTAAATGCCACTCTCAGCGGGAACATCGTAACAATTCATGATACATTGGCACCGGGAGTTTGCGGATATGTTTATGTTAACTTTACAATACCGTTGAATGCTACGATAGGCTCGACAATAACAAATTGTGCGTATATAAACTATGGTCCCGGGCTTCCTCCTGCAAGTGTCTGTGCCTCGTTTGTAGTAGCCGCACCGGCTCCCCAGCCGTGCTTATGGAAGGAAGTATGTTCTCAGCAAGTTAGCTACACACCGGGTTCGGTATTCCGATACAGGCTAAGAATTCAAAATATCGGTGGGATAGCCTTAACAGGTACAACATTGATAGATACTCTTGACCCGAATTTGCAATATATCGGGAATCCGTCTTATTACATAAGTAATACCTGGAATACACCATGCACGATGACTCCGGCAACTCCATGGTCGGGAGTTACCCTGTCCGCCAGTACGGCAACAAATCTTATTACGGCTTCATTGGATACGATTCCGGCAGTTTGCCAGACTATCTTTTATAGTAATTGCGGGATGTACGGCACAGCCGGCGTACCGTATTACTTCATTGAATTCGACGTAAAAGTCCGGGATTCAGCCGCTATGGGTAATATACCGAATGACTTCACCTTAGCAGGCGGTTCTCTCGGTACGCAAACATATTCATCAAATACGGTTTATGTGTTAGTCGTCGGCAATATTGGTTTCTCGCTCTATAAAGGAGTGAAAAATCCTACTGATGCGAGTTATGTAACTTCGATTACATCTACCGCCGGCGGGACAGTAGATTTTGAGCTTAAAATGAATTCCACCGGAACCGGTGCACTCAGGTATGTAACCTTTGCAGATTTATTGCCACGGGACAACTCTCCGCTGGATTCAAAAATCCTTCAGTTATGCGGTTCCAGAGGCAGTCAGTTTGATATTGGCTATAGTGCCTTCATAAGTTCTACGCCGGCAATAACAAAATGGAATAATCCTTATAATGCCGGATTAGCTACTGTAGATAATTTGCTTCCTACGGGAGCACCCGGACCGGCATTTACAATCGGTTGTGCCTCAGTTGGCGGCGGTTGGAATCCGGGATGGGCTGCAGGTAACATGAACTTAGGAGCTCACTTCGGTTCGGCTGCTATCGGAGTCGGTGGAGCATCACTCGAATTCGCGGCTATAACTCAGCAAAACCCGCCACCCATCGTGGGAACTGCCTGCAATACATTTGCGGCAAGCGGATGGACAAAACATATAATTCAAAGCAGTATATACACATTCCAGCTTGCAGGGCAATCGGAATCCAGTCCTGTCTGCGTTACTATAGATTCTGTCCAGCAGCCGAATGGATGTATAGACAGCTTAAGAATGGCAATTAAATGTCTTGGTAAAAATGCCGCAGGGCTTTTTGACTACTCTATACAACTTTCAGGAAAAAGCTGTTTTCCCGCTACTTTATTGCTGAATTCACCGGATGGCTCTTTTGCCCCGGCTTCGTTCAGCTTATCATCGAGCCCATGGACTATTAATTCGACTTTCACGCATACTGATGCAAACAATCCTATAATGATTCATTATGCTCTTCTGTGCAATGGCATAGTATGCAAGGACAGCATCAGGTTGGATTTGCCTCCCTGCCCGCCGCCTGAAGATGATTGCTGCAGTAAGTTCATTCACACTGTAACGAAACCGCAAATTGTATGGACAACAAGGGGAGCAGTGAATTTGAGTGTCGGACTAATTGCAGGTCCTGCACCAATCAAGAAATTCACGGCAACGATTGTATCGGCTCAACTTCGTACACCAACCAGTGGATGGCAACGCATCTTCGGTGATATATATGGAGGTAGCTTAGTAGTAGCACCCGCACCGGGACCGCAATTGCTTAGCTTGTACAGCCGTTCTGCTCTTTGGGGACCGGGTCAATGTATTGACTGGACACACGGTGCTAATCTAAGCCTGGCAATGGTATTCCCGGCAGTCAGCGGCTTATTCAGTATTGATACACTCAGGTTTGCAATCGCTTACAACTTCACAGACTGCAATTGCGTGACCTGCGATACAGTTATTTACTACACAGTAGTACGCAAATGGAGAATTATTCCTTGGGATGATTCCGGTATTCATGTTATAAGAGGCGATGCAAAGGATAATAACGGGAAATCCGATATACCGCAGGGTGCAGCACCATCATATACAAGTATCATTATGGATAATGAAAACAACGGCAACCTTTGGGTAATAAGCCCCGATGATTCTACTAACGATGTAACAATCACAGGAGTTGAAATAACTTCCGACCAGGTGCCGCTGACCTCTCTAATGAACGGCACGACAACAGGAATTGTTCAGGGCGTTGTAGGATTTGTAAACGCAAATATCATGAAGGGAAATAGTGTCCCCATTAGTTTGCTGTTTAATAATGCCCAGAATATTAAGCAATTCACGGTAAATGTCCGTTATGCATATACAGTCCCAGGATTCGGCGACCCGCTTTACACCGACCCGATTATCTATACGGCAAGGGTTCCGGGTGCCACTGGAGATAAAATTGACATTGATAAATCAACACAGCCGAATAAGGTTTCTTCATTTGCTTTGTTCATCAGCAATACTAATGGTTATAGCCAGGGTATTTCTGCTATAAGTCTCAAGCCACAGGGCAATCTGAAGATTTTGGCTGTAGGTCCTCCGGGCTCACAAAATGGGCTTACATACTTAATTCCGCAGTTACTAAATGACGGTTCTTATATTATAACGGTTCCAAACCAGGGGGTAGCAGGAATAGACCCATTGAAAACGGCAAAACCGATTTATCTTACTCTTTCAGGTTTTGACTTGTCAAATTCGACTTTGGATTTCATAACGTACGATAATAATATGCAGCAAATCTCACAGGGAACGCTGACATTATCGAATCCGTTAACGGCAGTTAATGACGGTGGCGGTATAAATACCGGTGCGTTTTTGAATCCTGTTGCTCCGAATCCGGCAAAGAATTTCGTTACAATTACTTTCTCCCTGAGCGAAATTGAAAGCAGTGCTAATTTGAGCATCATAGATTTGCAGGGAAAGACCGCCCTTAAAGTGTTTGATAATGCTACATTAGAGCAGGGTTCGCATATTTACGGAGTGGATGTCAGCAATCTGCCTTCGGGAGTTTATATTATCTCCCTGCAGACAGGAAACGGAATTA
>JBEKWK010000020.1:0-15159 GCA_049513175.1 FCB group bacterium | reverse complement strand
CGTAGTTTATGTGAATAATGTACTCCGGATTGATGCTTTGCTCGAGCAGACACAGTCACTTAAAAAAAATTACGATTTGCTGAAAAATAATAACGAACTTTTGAGGGCGAGGCTGAATCAGCTTCAATCTGCCGAAAGGATTATTCCAATCGCAAGGGATGAGCTCGGTATGATTAAAGCGGACAAAGCACCGGAAGTTTTACCCTAATTGAAATAAAGATATGTATTTTGAAGTAGCAGGAATAACCGTAAATCCGATAATACCGCCCCTGGTTGGCTTTTGCATATCATTATTCATGTCAATGGGAGGAGTATCCGGAGGCTTTTTGATATTGCCTTTCCAGATGAGCGTTCTTGGTTTCACAAGTCCTGCGGTTAGTCCTACAAACCAGCTTTATAATATAATTGCGATTCCAAGCGGAGTATGGAGATATATAAAAGAAGGTCGAATGGTGTGGCCCCTGACCTGGATTGTTATAATCGGAACATTACCGGGTGTTTTTATCGGTGCATACATAAGAATAAAATATCTTTATAACCCAACTTCTTTCAAGGTTTTCGCAGGATTTGTGCTTCTATACATAGGTTTAAGGCTGTTAATAGATATTATAAAGAAAAAAACCGGAAGCAACATCCAGAGTGAAGAAAAATTCCAGGAACTGGCAAAAAACTACCACATGCATAAGCAGGACATTGCAGGAAATAAAAGGATATTGCCCAGGATTATAGTTAGGCAATTTAATTTAAAAAAAATTTCTTATGATTTCTTCGGTGAATCCTTCACGGTCCCAACTAAAAAGATTGCTTTAATAAGTTTTCTTGTCGGAATTGTAGGCGGAGCTTATGGTATTGGCGGCGGTGCATTCATAGCCCCGATATTCGTAGCGTTTTTAAGCTTGCCTGTTTATACGGTTGCAGGTGCAGCTTTGATGGGAACCTTCCTGACTTCGCTTGCAGGAGTGATATTTTATTGGTTCTTATCTTTTTATTTTCCAAATTTGCATGTCAGGCCGGATATATTATTAGGATTTCTATTCGGAATTGGCGGATTTGCGGGAATGTACCTGGGTGCGAGGCTTCAGAAATATATGCCCGCTAAAATCATAAAGTGGATTCTGGGCTTGGGAATTATGTTCCTTGCATTGAAATATATATATGAAATGTTCAGATGGTTTTGAGATATTTTTAATATTTGCATAAAATGAATCCGGAAGCTGAAAATATAGAGGAACAGGAAGTAACTCAGCCAAAAATACCCGGCAAAAGCTGGAAGTTCTGGCTAATCGTAGCTATCATCAATCTCGGCTTTCTTGCTGTTGTTATTCGCCTCGTAACTGTCCAGGTTTTTGAATCGGAGAAATATAAAATATTAGCTAAAAAACAGCAACAGGCAAAAATCACATTGCGTGCCGAAAGAGGAAACATTTATGACCGCAACGGTCGCCTGCTTGCCTCTACAGTACAAGGCTTATCCATAGCGGCAGACCCGACCGAAATTGACGATGTTGATGTAATAGCAAAAAAATTAGAGAAAATACTTAAAATTCCCGCTAAAGATATCAAGGAGAAGATTAATAATGCAAAGGGAAGTTTCGTTTGGCTGGCTCGTGGACTTATGCCCGGCGATATTTTGGAAATTGATTCGATAAATGATGACGGCATTATAAAAATTTTCGAGCCGCGCAGAAATTATCTTTATGCTCCTTTGGCTTCGCAAGTTGTTGGATGCACGGGAATTGACAACAAAGGATTAACCGGGATAGAACTGGGCTGGGATTCGGTGCTTTGCGGAACAAGCGGTTATATGATGATGAAACGCGACGGCACGGGAAAGCTTCATCCTTCCGCAGACCTGCCTGTAATCAAGGCAGAACACGGCAAAGCAATCACATTAACAATAGATATCGAATTGCAAAGAATCGTAGAATATGAATTGCTCCAAGGGATAGATAAGACCAAAGCTCAATCGGCTACAATAATAGCAATAGAGCCTGCAACGGGAGAAATTCTTGCTATGGCTTCCTATCCGTCATACAATCCATACCAGATGTCGAATACATCCAGCGGGGCAATGCGAAACCGCTCTTTCACGGATACTTATGAGCCTGGCTCTACGTTTAAGCTGATTACCGCTTCCGCCGCTTTGGATAATAATTTAATCACGCCAACGACAATGTGCGACGGTCATAACGGCTTGCTCGACTTCGGAAAATACCAGATAACAGACGACCATCCTATTGGCAAAGTCCCGTTTTATGAGGCAATCGAAGAATCGAGCAATATTATTTTCTCGCAGGTTGGATACGGCATACCCGATAATGAATTTTATAAATATATTAGGGATTTTGGCTTTGGCAACACTCTCGGAATAGATGCTCCCGGCGAAGTTGGCGGTAAAATCAAAAAGCCAAAAGAAATGACACCGATTGCAAAGCGATTTATGTCCTTCGGCTATGGCATTGCCGTTACGCCCTTGCAAATGCTGGAAGCATACTCGACAATTGCCAATAATGGTGTGATGATGAAGCCTTTTCTTGTAAAAGATGTGTATGATATTGAAAATGACAAAACTATAGAAACTAAACCAGAACAAATAAGGCGTGTAGTATCTGAAAAAACCGCATCCACCCTTAAACAACTGCTTATCGGTGTAGTCGAAAAAGGTACAGGAAAATCTGCAAAAATCGAAGGAATGAATATTGCAGGCAAAACCGGTACCTGCCAAAAGCTGGTAAACGGCTCCTATACTAAATCGAGCTATATGGCTTCTTTCATAGGCTTTTTCCCGGTTGATAATCCCAAAATAGTTATAATGGTGCTTTTAGACAGCCCGCAGGGTAATTATTACGGCGGTTCGACTGCCGCACCTATTTTCAGGAATATTGCTTTAAGCTGGCTTTCCACCTCACCCGGAGTTAACCATAAGCCTGAAACAATTAAACCGTCTAAAGAAATCAAGGGAAATAAAGGGAAAAAAGATACGATTTTTATACCCGACCTTGCAGGACTGTTCCTGAAGGATGCAGAATTTATAACTCAATATTCATCTCTTGTGCTAAAGCAAAATAATCCAAAAATTACTAATGGTATCGTAATTTCTCAAAATCCAAAAGCCGGAACAAAGGTATCTTCAGGTAAAGAGATATATGTTGACCTTATTTCATACAAAGAACCGAACGGGAAAGATTCTGCAAAAACATTCATTAAACCTAACGTAAAAGGTTTAATACTTCGAAGGGCATTGACTATTTTGCATTACCAAGGGATAAAAGCTAAAGTATTCGGAAGCGGCTTCGTTAGCGAGCAAATCTGGAGCAAAGAGAATAATGCTCCCGTCTGCACCTTAATTTGTAAAGAAAAAAACCTGCCTTAATTTTAGATTTTAGATTCTAGATTTTAGATTTAATATCGAATGTGGTAAATGTTCCTGTACTGTCAGTTATTACAAAGACAATAAAAATTTTTACCGCAAAGTGAACAAAGTTTAAGCAAAGTTTTATAATTTTTTCTTTGTGTACTTTGAGTCCTATTCTTAGTGTGCTTTGTGCTAAATTGCTTAATAGAAAACTTTTAAACACAAAGGTCACAAAGTGTTTCACAAAGAGCCACAAAGGAATTTAAATATTAACTCTTAATCACCATTTTACTGGTAATAAAATCCCTGAAATCCTCAGCAATCCTGATTGCATCATTAACTTCAGCATCATTTGGTTCAATAATTTCATCAGGATATCTAATCTGAACACCATAATTTTCAATTTGAACTGACATTTCATAAAATTTATCAGGCAACTTATGCTTTGATGCTATCAAATTGAGAAGATAAACAAGGTCGTGGCTTGGCTTGAAGGGTATTTCCAGATATATTAAATATGCTTTAAGATATTTTTCAACAGCCTGATGACAATGATAACATATTGTATCACGATAATCCGGTAAATGCTGATGAGTAATTATTGCAGTACCCAAATCATGCTCTGCCTTCACCAGCCAGGCTTTTACTATTCCTTCTTTATCTTTCATAAACCACTTTACCTGTTTTTAATACATCATACAGAAAAGAGAATTTTAAATCTTTTACTTCTTCCAGTTCTTTTTTTGTATATACTAAGATATCAATAGGGACTAAGGAATCCAGCAATAATCTGCGTATTTCTCTTCCTCTTTGATGTAAGGGCAAATCAGTATCTTTAACAACAAGCAAATCGAGGTCGCTGTTCTCGTTAGGCGAACCTATGCCGTATGAACCGAATAAAATTATTTTATCAGGATTTGTACCACTTATAATTTTGTCTAATATTTCATTTATCGTGCTTTCTTGAATCATATTACCTCACTCCCTTTTGCAGGAAATTCCTGAATTCATCAACATTCGGCGTGTATGGAACTCTGTCTATTAATTTCTCATCCGGCGTCAATAAGACATATAACGGCAATTCGACTGAATTGTATCTCGACAATTGCAATTGCTTGTTCGATAAGTACGGCTCTTCCTGTACATCGGTAATTAATCTTACAAGTATCATTTTGCCGAATAAATTTTTAATTTCAGGCTTGTTTAGGACATTTCTTTCCATTAAGCGGCAGTTGGAGCAGTGCCTGCCCGTGAAATCAATAAATAGAGATTTATTCTCTTTTTTTGCAAGGTCAACAGCCTGCTTGTAATTATCTAACCATACTTCATTTGTTACAACTTGCCTGCCGGGAACTATGCTTGCAGATATTGATGCTTCCGCCGGTGCAGGAAGATATGCTTCAAGAAATCCCATTGATTTCCCTGAGAATCCCGATATAAGATAAAAAGTAATCGTAGCGAAAAACACTCCGAATAGCAGTCTGGTTGTGCCGACTCTGTCAACAGGTGCATCATGCTGCATCTTGAATATTCCCAGCACATACAATGTAATCAGCAGACTGCATCCAACCCAGAAAGCAAGGAACAGCTCGCGTGACAAGCCCATTTTAAATCCCGTCAATCCTGCATCAATGAATTTTAAAGCCGCCATAAGCACTATAAATCCCAGAACACCTTTAATATTATTCATCCAGCCGCCCGCCCTCGGCATTTTTGTCATAGCTGTCGGAAACAGGGCTAAAAAGAAAAACGGAAATGCAAGCACTGTTGAAAATCCTGCCATACTTACAATCGGATAGAACCAATCTCCCTTAGCTGCGGCTACTAATGCGGCTCCGACAAGAGGTCCGGTGCAGGAAAAAGATGCAAGTGAAAAAGTTATTCCCATAAGTATTACACTGCTTACTCCGCTGCCGCTCTGGCTTTTTGCATTTAATTTATTCATCAGTCCCGTCGGTAATTGTATTTCATAAGCACCGAAAAGGCTCAATCCGAAAATTAAAAATATCGCTGCAATGAAAAATGCCACCCATGGGTTACTCGTCAGGTTCTGAACTCCCGATGCACCGAAAAGAATTGAAAATACGAATCCTAATCCCGTGAATGAAATAATAATTCCAAGAGCATAAACAATAGCATCCCTTAAGCCTTTTCCCTTAGTCTGCTCGACTCTTTTTGTAAAGAATGATACGGTAATCGGCACCATTGGAAATACGCATGGCGTAACCAAAGCTGCCGCTCCCGCAGCCATGGCAACTAATAGCATAGCCCAAAAACCTTTGTCTCTTGGAGTATCAGTTTTGTTTGTTTCATTTTGCTTATTGTTTAAAGAAGCTTGAGATACCTTTTCAGTAACAGGGGTATTTTGGCTTACTGCCGGAGCTGCTGCCTGTTCCTCCTGCTTTGACTCCTCGTTTGTAGTCTCAGCAAAAACATTACCGGATACAATCGTTTTGTAATCCTCAGGCGGCAGGCAGGAAGTCTTATTACATAACTGCATATCGGCAATAATAGTGATTTTATCTTTATTGAAATCCAGAGCCTGTTTTGCAGTTACGGGTATGTCAAATTCTGCCGTATGTTTATAATATAGAATTTGGATTTCATAGGCGGGGTCTTGTTTTACACTTGGTTTTGATGATTTTATTTTCCCGTCAATTGCTACTAATTTCGATGGATTTACTTTAATGGTTGTTTTATTAGGACCCAATCCCTCTTTGTTGACCTGCTCTTTCAAAGAGTAAGTATAATAATCTTCATCAAATTTCATGTCAAGACGTATTGTAAATTTCTCACCTGCACCCACTTTCAGCTTTGATGGCGAGGCTGATAGTTTTACATGCTCCTTCGTTTGAGTTAATCCTACCGAAAATATCGCAAAAAATGCAATAAGCATAATCATTAAAAAATGTCTGTACTTCATCATTTCAATCCTTAGTTTTTATTATCAAATCTTTTTATTCGCTGTCACTTTGAAAATAGGAAATATATCTCTGGTCCTGGAAAGCCGATTTCGGACCTTTATTTTTCATAATCTCCTGAGATAAATTATCGGAGAATACCTTGGATGTATGGTATCCGTAAGTTCTCAGCAGGTAGTGAATGGCAATAGTTTCAGCTATAACAGTAATATTTTTCCCGGGGAAAATCGGCAGTTTCACAAAAGATACATCAACGCCCAGGATTTTCTCAGGCTGTTCGTCGAGACCTGTCCTTGTGTATTCTTCACCGGAGACCCATTCCATAAGCTCAACTACAATTTCGAGACGCTTCTGGAACCTGATGGAACGAATGCCGAACATCTGCCTCAAATCAATAATACCCAAACCGCGTATCTCCATAAAATGCTTTACAAGACTTGTGCCGGTACCGATAAGAATGGATTCCCGCTTTTTTGTAAGCATCACTACATCATCGGCAACAAGCCTGTGTCCCCGTTCCACAAGGTCAAGGGCAATCTCGCTTTTTCCTATTCCACTCCTGCCTGTAAATAATATACCGACACCGTACACATCCACAAAAGAGCCGTGAAACACACATTGAGGAGCGAACTGGTCATCCAGATACTCCAAAAACATATATGTTACTTTGTTTGTCTCATAGGGAGTTCTCAAAACGGCAGTATTTTTCTTTTTTACAACATTCAACAAGTCCGGCTCAAGCTTATGATTATTCGTCAGAACCATACAGGGAATCGGGTACTCGGTAATCTTCTCAAAAGCACTTATACGGTCTTCCTTGCTGAGGCTTTTAAGATAGGCAAATTCGGTATTACCGAGAATCTGCACCTGCTTGAAATTGAACAATCCTACATACCCGGCAAGTGCAAGTTGCGGGCGGTTGATGTTCTTATCGTTTATTTCATTTTCCATACCGAGAGAACCCGTTACTTTCTCGAAATTCAGAGGAACTTCCGTCAGCTTTTCTACTGTAATTTTCTTCTGTTGAAGAATTTTAACATCATCAAATTTTGCCATATATAAGCACCGCTTTATTAAATATTAAATATTTATTTCATAACCAGAAAACAATTGTAACTATGAATACACGATTTTGCATAGTATTAATTTTCAAATTAAGTACAAAGGAAATAAAAGCAAAACGAAAAATCTATAAAATTTACGATTTTAGATTTATGATTTTAGATTTAATTGGACTGCAGACTGTTTAAAGAAAAATTAACTCCTCCTCCATATTGTAAAAATCTACAATCTACAATCTAAAATGAAAAAAATATAATTAGGTTTTTGGCTATTAAAAAAAGGAGTGGTAATTTTGCATGCTCCCTTAGCTCAGCTGGCCAGAGCAATTGACTCTTAATCAATGGGCCGAGGGTTCGAGTCCCTCAGGGAGCACAATACTTATTTCCCAATTATATGATAAAACTTACATTGCGTTCAGTGATTGTCGCCGTTTGTCTTTGAGATTTTTGAAATGGGTAGGCGTTAATCCCGTAACTTTTTTAAACTGGTTTGATAAATGCTGGGCGCTGCTGTAGTGGAGTTTAAACGCTATTTCGACAAGGCTGAGCTCATCATAAACTATCAATTCTTTTGCACGTTCAATTTTGTGTTTGATGATAAATTGCTGAATGGTGGTTCCTGTAACTTCCGAAAAAAGATTGGAGAGATAAGTGTAATCAAGTTTTAGCTTTTCGGTTAATAAATCGGAAAAATTAATTCGTATGTCATCTTCCGAATAATGTATAAGTTCAATAATAATATTCTTTATTTTTTCTATGATTTGACTTTTCTTGTCACCCATAAGTTCAAGCCCCGACCTTTTTAAACCTATATTGAGGGCTTCCTTCTGCCTTTCAGAAATGTTTTCTTCCAGTTCGACTTCACCTATTTCCAAATGAGAATAAGGAATCCCCAGCTTGTCAAGTTCGGACGCAACTACCAACTTGCAGCGAATGCAAACCATATATTTGATATAAAGCTTCATATTCTTTGCTATTAAACCTAATTATCTACAAATTAATAATTTTTTTAAAAAAAAAAAAAGACATTTTTTCATTTAGGTTACTAATAGCAAAAAAAAGTATGATTTTACAAGGTTATAATATATGGAAGTTATTGTTTTAAATAGTCTTTAGATTCTTTTATGCAGATTATCCGGTTCAATCCAAATTTCAATTTATATTTTATCTACTGGTAAGAAACGATTTTAATTCCAATTCATTTACTTGAAACGTATAAATCTCACCGTCTTTCAGGTGTGCAACTTGAGTCATATTGATTTTTTTTTGCAGTTCTTCGATTGTAAAAAGAAAGCTACGATTAGCATTATCGAACCAGACGAGACAAACATTTTCCGCATTTTTCCAGATATCCTTAGGGTCTTTATAAATCTTAAAAAGTTGAGGAGAGTTGTAAAATGTTTTGGCAGGACTGCGTTTGGTTTTTAAATTTGTCAGAATATAAACAGCTTCCGGTTCATTGCTATATATTGTAAAACTTTTTCCCAACAACTTGTGGCGTGTAAGGTATTCAATCGTTTTGTTTTCCCTCCAGGAATCACAGCTATACCCCCAACCGGATAATTTGTTATATTCTTCGATAAAATATTTAGTGTTCATTACAGGAAATCTAAATAACATTACTATGCAAATAATAAATAGAGCAGTTATTAACTTTGGTTGGAAAGATTTTGTTAACCAACTGAGAATTTTATCGGAGATAAAAAACAAAGTGAAAAGTACAGGAATATATATGGGAGAGAGCAATCTATCTGATATTGTATCGTAGGCGGTGGTGGTTGACGAAACAATAATAGTTCCGGAATAAAGCAATACAAAAAGCAGGCTTGGACCAACAAATTTTATGCTTTCTAAGAATGATGTTCTCTTCGGATTTAATCCGAATAAAATCCAACTTGTTACAATTATAAAAATAATACCGGAATAAAGTAATGTCAAATTTATGGGCAAATACCATGGGAGAACAGTGTTGAAGAAAAATCTGAAATTCTCAATCAGGGTAAATGAAGATGCCGCTCTATGACCGACAAGTGTACCTGAAAGAAAATAATTCCTGATAATCCAGGTACCGAGAGGTAAGGCAGTAATAAGCACAAAGATAATTGAATTCCATACCTTTTCTTTTCTGTTTTTCCTTCCCCACAGAAAGATACATATTATTCCTGTTAAGATAATTACCACACCTGTATAACGGGTAAGACAGGCTAAAGATGCCGACACCGAAAACAGCAAGAAGGAAAAGAAGTCCCTCTTTGATTGATATTTTTCTAAATAATAAAGAAAAAGAAGCACAAGAAAAATAAAAAGAGGTTCGGACAATGCCATCAAAGCTACCTGGACCAGTGCATATGAAATAAGGACTGCTACCGTTCCCGTTATCACCAGCATGAACGATTTCATTCGCTTTAATAAAAATAATCCGGATAAATAAATAATTGAGCCGAAAAGTAATGCATTCAAATATCCTGCAGAAACTATAGGGTCAATATTTAATGTTTCTTTAATCGAAGCTAATAGCAAGGGGTACAGCGGAGGTTGAAGAACATAGTCAAAGCCGTCAAAGGTAACAAATCCGGTACCTTCCGTCAGGCTTCTTGCGACAGCAATATAGGCTACTGAGTCCGGTGTTATACCGGCATTATGGCGACTTGTAAGGAGCAGGATAATACTAACACCAATAAGACCTAATATACCAAGGACTATTTTTTTAAATATGTTTATGTTTTTTAATTGCATAATAAACAGAATCAAAATTCAATCAACTACTTTTGATTATCAAGCCATGTTAATAATTCTTTAATATTTTAGGTCCATTATAAATCATAATTCACCCTTTCAAGTTTCGATTTACGGCGATTTAAGCCATAAAACTACGGTGTAAATATACAGTCCCGGTGAACATTAACACCATCATTAGTTCTCTATCTTCTTCTTACCAAAAATCACCCAGCCGAGTAATACACTGAGAGCGAGAAAAAGCAGAGCAGGAATCCACATCCAACTGATTCCGCTCGTCCATCCGTTGCCCATCATCTGACCGTTTCTCATCATCGAAGCATTGCTCATCATCCCGCCATCAGATATTGTTACCGACATAGCTCCACCGCAAAAAAGCAGAAAAAGGACTATCATCGAGATAAAAACGATGATAAGAGGTTTGTTTTTTTTTGTTTCCATTTCATTTACCTTTTTTTTGTTTAAGGTTTTTATTAATAAATTTCAACGATGATTAAGAGTCAAGGATTTTATTTCTTTTATATTCAAAATCCGATAATATCGGCAACACCGCTGCGAAGTGCAAACCAGGCAAATTGGGTAAATGTATCGTCCCTGAATCGTGTGTAGTGCACTTTACCTAATTTCAAAATACCGGCATTGTCCTTCTTGTTTGTACCATGAAGCTTGAAAGTATTAGCTAAGAAAGATTTAATTTTGTTCATAATCCCCTTTTCACTTCCTGTCTTACTGTCAAGAATAGCTAATTTAAAATCTTCATAAGCAGCACGAACGGAACCTTTCGCATGTCCGTCATTCACCTGAATATCAAAACTCGCCGAATGAACGATACCGGATTTGACGCGCTTATGCTCGGCAATCTCGACAAATGAATTGAGTTTGTTCAGTTCCATTGTACCAAGAGTACCGGAATATTGCAGGCAGAATTTCGGCGATGTAAGAGGAATATGCATTATCACTTTCATCATTCCTGATTCCATAAAGTTCGCATTCGCGTGAATAACTAAAGTATCCCCATGTTTGTTATTATTTGACATTCCTTCTGCCAACAAAGCCACATTATTAAACATAACAACAGCCGGATTAGAACGGGCTGTAGAGAATTCTGCATAAATTAACTGCCCTTTTGTTATACTAATGCTATCTACATTAATTATTTCTTTCATAGAAGCAAGCATCTCATTAGGCATCAGGAATTTCACGGTGTCTCGTTCGTATGGTTTGTACATATCAACGGAAACATCGAGTGATGCATCGTTGATTTGGACTGACCGCGCATGGTATATCTTATTTTGAACCAGCCCTTTGCAGTCCAGACCATTTACTCTGAGTTCGGCTAATACCATACGGAAAGTTGTTCTTCTGAATCTGCTTTCATCAAAGTATTCGTTGTCATCCATCAAAGGATGTATATCCAAATCATTTGCTACAATATTTGAATCATGTAATGATGCATGGAGTTCTCCACATCGAATTTTATAACCGATTTCCGGATTAGAGCGGGCTGTGTAGCTCTCCCCATACTTTACCTGTACATTTGTAGTATTGAAGCTATCTACTTGTATTTTTTCTTTTATAGTTGACATGAAATCATTAGACTTAAGATTATTAGAAGTGTCTTGTTCCAATGGTTTGTACATATTGACCAGGATATCCAGCGATGCATCTCTAATTTGGATGAAACGGGTATGGTATATCTTACCTTGAAGCAGTCCCTGGTAATCCAACCCACTTATTCTAAGTAAAGGCAAGACAATATTAAATCTAGTTCTTTGGTATTCGCTTGCATCAAAAAATATATTATCATCCACCATCGGTTTTACTTCCAAATCAGTAGCCAGAAACTCTGAATCATGTAAGGATACGATAAGTTGTCCGCAACGAATTTCATACTGGGACTTATTTAATTTCATAACAATTTCTTGTGCTTCTGCTACTGAGCCGGCAAAGACATCAGGAGCTTTTGCCCCTTTCCAAATTAGAGGTAACCAACTTATCCCTTTCATGGATGCCCTGTCAATACTGCATGTAAAAGTAGAATCGTCCGAATTTATTATTACAGAGCCGAATGCAATACGGTTCTTCAGTATATTGAAATGCAAATCTGAAATTCTTATCGAATATCCCGGGCATGCTTTTGTGAATTCATTTATGATTTTGCTTTTAAAGTACCCGTTTATATATATATCCGGGAAGAAAAGTAAAACGAGGAGACAAAGTAATACAATGACTCCTGCAACAAGACTTGAATAGGCTGCTATTTTCCACACTGACAGCCTATTCCTTACGGCTGGTTCATGTGCAATATCAGAAGACACGTCTGCCCCTGATGATTCTAACCAGAATAACGATTACGGCTATTACCAGAAGAATGTGGATGAAACCGCTCATTGTGTAGGAACTTAACATTCCGAGCAGCCATAATATTATAAGAACTACTGCGATAACGTACAACATAGTATTTATCCTTTTATTATTTGTAAAGTTTATAGAGTTTATAAAGTTTGTAAAGTTTGTAAAGTTCGTAAAGTTTGTAAAGTTTATTGTTATTTTTTTACTTTATGAACTTTCAACTTTATAAACTTTCATCTCTCTTTAACTTTTTACTTTTGTATTCAAAGGGACGACTCCAGCCATTTCACCGATAATATTCACCAATTCCGACCCTGCGGGAATTACAATCTTTGCATTATTTGAAAGTGATGATTCCAGGGCTTCAAGCTTCCTCAATAACTGTGCATTACCTATAAAATATTGGTCTGCCGCTTCGTTCACTAATTTAATTGCGGCAGCGTCCCCTTCCGCATGTAATATTTTTGATTGCTTATAGCCTTCGGCTTCTTTAATTTTTGCCCGTTTTTCACCGTCGGCAACCGTTTCACGAGCCGATGCAAAATCAATAGCAGCCACCTTCTCATTTTCGGCTTTTACTACCTTATTCATGGTTTCCTGAACATCGGTAGGAGGGTCAATTTCTTTTAATTCCGTACGTACTATCTCAATGCCCCAGCTATGAGTTTCTTCAAGCAAAGTTTTGTGCAACTCGGCATTAATTTTACCTCTTTCACTGTTGGCGGACTTCAAAGTTAAAGTGCCGATAATATTTCTCAATGTTGTCCGGGCTAAATTGACAATCTGGTACATGTAATTATTCACATTGTAAATTGAACTTTTTACACTTGCTTCGTCGGCTTTCACTTTAAAATATACCTGTGCATCAACTCTTGCATTAAGATTATCGTTTGTTATAATCTCCTGCGGCTCTGCGTTTATCATTGATTCCGTAATGTTTACCCTGAACATTCTTTCAATACCGGGAAAAATCCAGTGAAATCCCGGATTTGCAAAACGATTGTACTTCCCTAATCTTTCGGTCAAACCACGATGAGTCGGTCTGACAATTCTAATGCCTGAAAGAAACACCAGTACGATAACGATTAAAACATAAATAATTACTTCCATTTCTGCCTCTTTGTAAAATAGTTTGCAGTTAGGAATGTGGAGTTAGGAGTTTAAATACTAACTGCTAACTCCTCATTGCTAACTAATTAAATTATTTTATAACCTCTACAAATACATTCCTGTCATACATTCTGCCTTCAGGATATTTATTATCAAAGGTGTATTCCATTTTAGTTTGACCAATGCCGAGAGCTGTAACACTAACTTTCCTGTTTTCTTTTCCAAGTTCGTTATCTATTATTCTTTTTGCCTGGTCTGCTCTTTCCTGGGATAGCTTTTGATTACCTTTTTCATTACCTATAATATCTGTATGACCGTGAACTATTACTGTATTACCGACATTCATTCCGGGAGTAATTTCTTTTCTGATTTTAGTTTCATAAGTCAGAATTGCATCCGATTTGTCATAATCGAAAAGCATAAGATACCTTGAAGCATTCCTGATTTCTTTTTCCTTTAAAAGTGTAAAAGAAACGTTCTCTTCAGTCTTACTGCCATTTTCCTCTGTTATTACAACTTTAGCATTATATGTACCTTTTTCGAGAAATCTCATAAGTTCTGCAGGATTGACTCTTTCTGTATTATCAGTAAATGGACCATAATACTTTGTTCTGTTTTCCCCTGTAATGGTAACATCCCAGGTTTTGAAAGGTACATTACCGCTTACGGTAAATACCATGTCATTGTCTATTGAAGATTCATCTCTTATAGTATAAGGTAACGGCTTGTACATGTCCTGATTAGTAAAGACAAAGGCAACTCTTCGGTTTTCCTCGTCAAGCAGACTATTAAAGGCAGGATCTGTATATGCACTACCGGAAGGTTTCTTCGGCGATTCCACTACAACCATTATTCTGGCGGGGACAATTCCGAAATTATCAACTAAATAACTCTTTACTTTATTTGCACAAACTTCTCCGTCTTTTTCTTCCGGGTCAGAACCTCTTAATATAAGCTTTTCATTAGGATTCTTTCTCATTCTGTCGGCATAAATATTCATGACGTTATAATACGTTTTCATCAATTGATTCACATTAGTTTCTTTTACCGTATAATCGCCTTTCATATAATTTCCAAGGTCAGTTTCGTTGAAATTTTGTGCATCATTTTTTGAAAGCATTATATATCTTGAAGGAATTTCCTTGTTTCCTTTTTCAAAAAACACATAAGGAAGTATTGGGAAATAACCGTCAACATTTTTTGTTATAATATTATTGGGCGCAACAACAGAAACCTTACTCCCGGCAGGAGTCACAACAACTTCCCTGATAATCGTGTCATGAACGAACTGGGTTACTTTTTCTTCGGCAGGATTCCTTGATTCCCACGATAGTCTGAGACCAACTCTAAATGTGTTCGTTGACCAAATATCATTGGCTGAATTTTGTATTCCAGGGATAACTACTGATTTTCTTTGGCCGGCTATCCAGGAATAATCAAAGAAAGGTGATAAATACATAGAGTTTTTATTACTTCTGCTAAGCTCAATATCATAAGCCAACCCACCGGTAAGCCCTAATGAGGCAACAGGACGGTCTGTGACCTTAAGATTGGGGTTTGTAATGGATCCGTTAGCATCAGCCTTATAATCAAAAGTTCCATGAACATTCGCAGCAACAAGGGG
>JBEKWK010000019.1:0-15351 GCA_049513175.1 FCB group bacterium | reverse complement strand
AGAATAACAATAGGAATATATATTTTGCATAAAATTTCATTTTAACTAACAATCGCTTACTATTATAATTATTAAGGAACCAGGGTTACACGTCCCCGGTTATTCCATACATAATTAAAATCTCTTGTATTAATAATTCCGCTCATATTTATGTCGGATATTAAGTACCCTTCATAATCCCTGTCATTCCATGCATTGAGCTGGTCGGCGGCATCAATTTTACCGTCACCGTTTGTATCACCAGCAATGAGACCAAAAAGAACAGAACCGTCTATTTTCAAACCAATCGGTTTTACGGCATTAGTCCTGCCTAATAGAATATTCGGGTCTGAAAAATCTACATAAGCCGGGGTGGGAGTGGGATACAAATTAACAGTATCTTCCGTGATAACGGATAAATGGTTTCTATGACGTACTGCAATAAAGTAATCCCCGGGATTAATACCTCCACGTGCTAAAACCACAGGAGATTTCCCATCCAAATCTACGATATTACCATCAACCTTTAGGAAACATGTTCTGAAATAAGGTTTATTATCGGTTAAAGTTTTTCTAAATTCGAGAACGATATAATCCACAATTGAATCCGGTAGAACAGGAACATTTATAACACTTCTATTCGGGTCTAAATTATATGGATAGATATCAGGTGGAGTTGTTGGGATTAAGTTTTTCATTTTCAAATCCATTGCCATCGAACCAAAACGATAAGGACCTTCAAGCATTACCCTGCCAGATAATAAAAGTTTTCCTCCGGGCATTCCAACAGCAAAGTCCCCAAGCTGTGGCACCGTGGCAGCAAAACTATAACCCCATTCATTTGGTTTATCTAACTGAGGAGGTGTAACGGAGCTTAAATTATCTTCCCAGGCATTTCTGTTCAATCTCCGTAATATAAGAATATCAAAATTAGGCTTTAAAGTCAGGGTTTCGTCTTTTGTATCATCAACTGAATATCTCCATCCATAGCCGATAATTAGATTCAAATTGTCAGTAACCGGATTATAGTTTACATCTACTGCTGATATAGTAAACATTCTCATTACATTTATTTCGCCATTTATTATCGGCGGAAACGTTCTTGGCTTTATCCTGAATGTCAACTCTGTAGCACCATTTGCCGATGCTGAATCTTTGAAAATTGCATATGTATAAGGATTATTGAAAATAAGTTTCGTGTTGTCATACAACAATTTTGTCCTTCTGAAACTACCGTCTATTTCGGCATCTGCATTGCCAAAGACAGGGTCTTTTAACGATGTTGATGTTAAAACAAAAGTATTAGAATTGTTCAGTTCAGTATATATTTTAGTACCTACATAGATTGTATCATTTGCTGTTACATTTTTACTAAGTGTAACTCCGCCTGTATTCTCAACTCTTAAAACCTGAAGTTTTGAAGAATCATTTGGTAATTCAGGACCTGATGTAATCGGTCCATTGCCGACAAACCGTACCGAAATAGTATTACCCAACTGCGGCTCTATGCTTAATGACCCTTGTGTATGGCGAATAATCCATGTTGAGTCGGACATTATGAAATTACTGTCAACACGATTTCGAAACTCACCGCGTGTTAGTTCGAGCTTAGTATTTATGCGGAATCCACCTTGTTTGACTATATCTACACCATTAGGATTATCAATATTTAAATTCGAGAAATGTCCGTTACCTTGTATCTCTTGAGTACCAACATCATTAACCATTCTCACATCTTTAACACCCTGAACAACGGCAGTATTCAGCACAGCAGCCCTTGCATCAAATCCATTTGAATCCGCAGTTACTACAACGCTATCGGAAACAATCAGAGAATCAAAAGTAGTTACAGGAATCTTCCTACCATCACTTAGTGTGACCTGACCAACATCTTTTCTTGCTTGATTTTTTAAAACCAGTTGGTTAAAGTTTATTGTAGGTATAGATTGACCGCCCCATTTATAATTTGAAAGGAACTCAAATCTTCCGCCGAGAGTATCAGGCAATCCTCTTACCTGTCCTGCATTCAATTTAATCGTTCCTTTATTAATAATAGTCCCGCCTTTATTGTCGAGATTATATTGCCCTTGCCCAAAAACTATATTGGCACTTCCACAAAGGAAAAACAAGATTAATAGAGTATTTAGTAACTTTTTAATCATTAAATATATTTAAAAAACTGAAAACAATTTGTAATGCCAGGCGTTACCGCCCGGCATTACAAAAAATAAATTATTTACTAATCTGAATTTCACCGTTGTTATTAACATTACCTTTGCTTATGATCTGTGCAGTTCCGAATATTGGCGGATTAATGTTACTACTTACACCTCCAATAGTTTGCACCCAAAGCCCATTAATTGTATTACCACCACCTGGATTTGTAGCTTTATTATCCCAGGCACCGGCAATTGCCATATAAGGATTGGTTGGATCATCCATAAACAATCCTGCAGCCAAAGTCATAATTACAACCGACCCATCAGTTCCGGTATGGAATATATAACCTGCACCATTATCTTCATTACCGACAATTAAAGAAGGATATTGGTTAGCACCAAGAGGCGGTGAACCATCAGCTCTAATAGTCAGGTGGTTACAAGCTGCAGCATTGCCGGGATAAGCTGTTGCTTCCGGAGTTGTATTATTAAGAGCAAGTGTATTAAATGCCGGACCTGCAATACCTGCATAAACTAAGTGCCTGATTTCGGCATTATCTGTAGCCGAAGGAATCATACCTTCATCCCAGGTATTCGGATTTGTCCAACGACCACTAGTAACAGTAATAAACAATGATGCGGAACCAAGAATGATGTCTGACCCTGTGGAAATTTCATTTGTCAGACCGCCACCTGCGGCAGCAATTAATGATATACCTGTGCCGCCCGTCAAATCAACCCATCTCGGGTCAACAGCACCGCTTCTTGTTGCAGGGTGACCTGCAATAAGAATTTTCTGTTTATTTTGTGCCGGGTCAAAACCTTCGAAAAATCTCATTTTGGTTTCATCACCAGCCCAGCCTGCTAAATCTCCTACGACATAACCAACATGCAAATCAGATATGGTACCGGTTCCTGTGAACCATTCACCTATAGTTCTTTTAGCATCTGTAGTCAAAAAGTCGTTCAGCTTTGTTGGCTGAAGACCGGGAAAATCATCAAATTGAAATGTTGTTGGAGAAGTAGAAAATGTTACCTTTGTCTGTGCATTATTCATAGTGAATGCAATCCCTGTTGGAATAGTACCACTTAACTGCATTTTACCTTGTACATACTGGTCATTATTTGCTGAACCATAAGTTGTGCGGTCAGCAGCAGCACCTGTTACATCCATATCAAGTATCGGCTGGTCGGCAATAGCTGCACCAACCGTTGCACTCATCTGTACTACACCTCCGGAAATATTCAGAGTACCTCGCATGTAAATATTTGGAGCAGTTGCATCTGCTGTCGGTGTTTTGAGACCGGCAGCGGAAAATACAAGATTTCCATATTTGTTATTCACACCCACATTAGATGTTGTAACTACATCCTGAGCACCTGCACCACGATATCGAACAGTCGCAGACGGGTCAAATGTCATATTTGTACGTGCAAGGAATGCGTTAACAAAACCTTTAGCCGCTCCATTATCAATAACATCCATCTGAGAATTTACATTCATGGCAAAAGCACTGTTCCCGGCAACATCTGCTAATGTTAATTCACCGGATGTAATGCTGAATAAACCGGTAGAATTCAATTGTAATGACCCTCCGCCATTTACACTGAATACTGCTGTATTATTGATATCAAGTGTACCCGTTGATGTAGTAATAAATGAACCTGAATTCACACTTACTGCGCCACCTATACTTGATGCACCAACACCTACCGTAAAATTAGCACCAACATTTAAATTTGCAAGAGGTGCATTTTGAACAGTTAGATATCCATTACATACAACTGCTGTATTATTTGATTTCGGATTTCCTGCACCTCCATCAATTAAGTCAAGATTATTATATGCTGAACCGGTAACACCGTTTTCACCAAATATTACTTGAGAATAGGCAGTTCCATCATAATGGAAAATACCATTATAAGTTCTTGCTCCACCAGGTAGAGCAACCATATAATCTCTTGAAACATAACATGCATCAAGAATGTTTTTTGCAGCGGCACCTTTCATACCTAAACTGGTATAAAAACAATTTTGCACTGTTTGTGCTGCAGAACCATTCCAAACAACAGTACCTGCTATCCTTTGTGCATTATTTAATCCTAACTGAGAAGCACCACCTGTAAACTGCCCGGCAGGATTAATCATAGTAATTGTACCACTAGTAGGCGCTGAAGTAGTATAAGTACCACCAGCATTGTTCTGAAAATTTTGAGCATACAGCTCAGTTCCCGCTAAAGCCATAACAACTAAACAGGCTAAAGCTGAAAGAACGTAATTCCGAAAACCTTTACTCATTAAAACCTCCAAAAAATAAAACATAATTCAATTATACCGGATATTATCCTTATTTATATTTAGTTAATCCTTATGACTTTGTAAACAGAAACACACAAAATTACTACAATTATTTAAATATATAAAATTCATACACTTAAATTCTATTATTAATTTCTGGGCAATATATCTGATTCCCTGATTCAGTCTAATGTTTGCACACTCCTATAAGTTATCTAAAATTAATGTTATTAGAGTAATATTATATATTATTTATTAAATCGAATATTTTATTCCTATATAAGATTAACACTTAAAATTTTATTTGGTTGCAAAATTTATTCCAATTTTTTAAAAATATTTTTTAATATAGTCATTTATTGTCCAATTTGTATCTCTCCGTTATTCAAAATTGGAGCGCTATTAATTACACTGCCATGAACTTGTAAGGCATTTATATTACCAACAACTAAGTTTGAACCAGTTGCATTAGTCAGATTTCCCCTGATTAAAACAGGCAGATTAACATTTTTTAATCCGTTTCTTAAGAGTACATGACCATAAGTCTGTCCCGTAAATCCAAAAGGATTCGGTTGAATAACCTGATTCGGAGCATAAAAATCTATTGTTGTCGTTGCCCCGATAGTAGATATATTCGGATTAAAGCTTAATAAGGTATTATTCGGGAATGGAACATTACTCGAACTTAAAGTTGAAGTATTTTGTAATGTGAACGAACCGCTTGTGCTCGTGGTCAATGTAAATGCCTGTAAGTCAAGTTGACTGCTATTAATAACATCTATACTAGCTATAGTAGCAGATGAAGGAGTTAAGGTAATAACATGATTTAATCCAATTTCGACATCATCCTTTAGTTCATAAACAGTAACATTCGGATAATCACCTGCAGGGACAACAGGACCTGCATGACTCGGGTCAAATGTCCATGATAAATTTGAATTCCAGTTACCTGTCGAAAGACTGTAGAATTTTCGTGGTGCTTTCTCACCGATATAAAATTCGCCGAGACCTGCCCATAATGTAGCTGAACCGGACAATGTAACAGAAGCAAGACCTGCATTCCATGTCAGGTCAGTTCCACTCCTATCGGACCATAAAGGAACTTCAGCAGGTATGCTCAATCGTCTCACAACGGCATTTGAAGGGGTAATTAATGAAATTTCAGCATTCGGAAATTGCAGTGTAACATTAGCAGTTCTTCCACCCATAGTAAAACTGCCGGACTGCGGTGCAAGGCTCCAGTATCTTGGTATTGACCTGACAGGATCCATTCTATTGCCGGAATTAATATCATTCGCTGTATGCGGCACAGGAACTAAATTGACACCGTCTACAGGTCCCGCAGTGCCTCCTGCACCAGTAATCACTGCTATCGCTGGAGTATAATTGACTCCGTTTCCTATCTCCCAGGTAACAGTCTGAGGACCTGCCTGCAAATACTTTTGTAAAATTCCGTCAACGTATCCGGTTCCTGTTCTGTAAGATACTCCACCATTTCCAATAATAACTTTTCTGTTAGGAGTTCTGACATCAATAATTGCATTTGAAGTAAGTTTCAGAGAATCAGCCACGTAAACCTGAGCGGTTGCAGAAGCTGTATTTTTAGTAACATTTAAATTTCCGCCTGCAGTTTCGAGGTCGTAATAATGTACACCATCCTGATTTTCCAAAGCTAAATTATGATTAGCGGGACCCTGGAAGATAAATTTCCTTGTAAGAGGGTCAGTAGCAGATGAATTCTGAAGTTTCATATCTCCTAAGAGAACAATATCCCTGCTTCCATATACTAATTTCCCGTTAGGTATTTGTATATAATTCTGAATTGTCATAAATGTATTTGAATTATTATTCTTATCAGGCAAAATGAACAAACTGTTATTTGAAGAAAGTGATGTATTGTTCACTGTTAAAGACAGAATATCATTTGGCAATCCTTTGCCGCTACTTTGCGACCCGGAATTACAATCATAAATATAATTAGCTTTTCTGAAATCAGGCGGGCTTGTTGTTAAAATAGCGCCCGAACCACCATTCGCAGATATACCCGCAGTATGCTGAGTTGAGATAGTACATGCATCTTCGAGTACAAAATCTATTGCTTTCAAATAACCAAGCTGTCCTTTTATTAACAAAGCACCGGGTTGGTTTACAGTTTGTTCCACCGTTACTATTCGAACATTTGGATTATATCCTGACGGAATTGTGATTGTTCTGCTATTGCCAATGTGAACTATATCGTCTGTACCGGGTACTACAGTTACGGGTGAAACTTTTGTTGTATAATTATCCAAAGACCAAATTGCGGTATTAGAACCGTCCCATGTACCATTATTATAACTCCAGTATACTCTTCCTGATGGGTCTCCGCAAACAAAATCACCATACAAAGTATTATTGACCGAAGTAACAGATATCGTTGTACTTGATAAAGTACTTGTTTTATTCCATGATGATGTAGGAGGTAAAGACGGTAGAGGCGGAGTATATAAATGATGCTCATAAAATTGAGTAGTAAACGAACCGCTTGGAACATCTGTTATTAAGAACTGAGTAGTAAGTGTATATGTCCTGGTTCCTCCTAAAACAAAGCCGCTAGTAGATACTGTCCAATATCTATGAATATAATTTGACAGTTTTATCGGTGGATCTGAAACCTGGGAGTGGTCGGCATTTGATGCTATTATTCCTACCAGTCCTGCAGTTCCTCCTGTTCCAACTGCCTGGTAAGTTGCAGGACGATATTCAGTATTTGTAACAGAACCAATCGGAAAGTCTAAAGATTTAGCATCAGTAGGGAAATATCTGTAAACCAAACCGTCAACGTGACCAAGTCCGTTTCTAAGGAAAATTGGGTCAACTCCTGAAATTCCGGAATTTAACTGGACATATTTATTATTAGTACGCGCATTTAGTACTACCTGATTATTAGAGGCAAAATCAAGCGTTGAAAGAATATTTAAATTTGAATTCGCAGTATTACCTAAAGTAACAGAACCTCCCGGTTTATTAAGCTGGAGCCAGTATAAATTCAAGCCGCCTATTTGATTATTCGTAATAGTCTGGGAATTACTTTGGTCCAATATAAGCATCCACGGATTTACTGTAGAACCAACGGGTGCTGTCCAATAACCGTTATTGAGCAGATTATTCCTAAGGTATAAAGTATTGCCGTTTAAACTGAAAGAATGACTATTGTCAATAGTTAAATTATCATTTACCGTAAAAATTTGCTCTGTTATATTAGTAGTTGCACCGCTTCTGACACAATGTAAATCCCAAATAGGCATCGTCCCAGCGATTTGTATAGGAGACGAAGGAGTAACTGTAGGCATTGTAGGATGTCCGGACTGTATAGTGCCTCCGGTCATACCGGTTCCGTTGCTTCCCGCTCCGGCGACTACTCTGTAATCAGCAGACCCTCCATTGGTTCCGGAAGCAATAGCAATGGTTCCACCTGACATCGAAAAGGTGGATGAAGCATTACTGACGTCAAACCCTACTTTTGTTGCGTCTGTATTCCCATAAGACATAACAATCATGTTACCGGCTGGTTGAAGATTGAAAATTATATCATCGGTACTTGTATATTTTGTAAAGCATCCGGCTACATTAAAAGTACCACTCGTTATGGTTACATAGCTGCCTGTTTTATAAAGAAAATGTTCGTTCTGTGCATTTCCTACGAAAAGGTTCCCACCATTAAGCAGTATCGTAGTATTGACATTATTAATCAAATTATTTGTTGTGGCAACTGCACCATTAATAATATGTAAGCCTGTGCTGGGCTGCATTTGCACCTGGTTTGCACCATAAGACATTGTCAATGTTGCCGATGGAGTGGTTTGTCTTAATACACCTCCGGCAAGAACAATATTCGAGCCGGCAGTAATAGTTGACGAAGCATTGCAAAAGCTGGCAGAATTTAAAATAAGAGAATCATTAAGTCCATTTGTCTTGGATATAATAACAGTTCCCATTTCCCCGCTCGCACCATTCCAGATTCCTTCTCCCGTAATTGTAGAGCTACCGGTTCCTGTCATTTTAAGAACAATATTCCTCGAAGCATCCCGCCATAGATATACGCCTGCTCCGGGCCATCCTAAATTAGTCGCTAAATTTGTAAAGTTTTTAGTTACCTCGATGGTATCAATAGTCGGAGTTGCAACAGCAGCTTGTCTGAATAAATTGCCGTCAGTATCAACATATAAATTATTCATTATTTTTAATTTTTTATTACCTGATGATTCAGGGAACTGTAATCTACCGGGGCTACTGCCTGCAGTTCCGACAGCTCCACCAATATTAATAGCACTAATCTGAATTGGTGTTGTAGGATTGAAAGTGATTATGTTATTATTATCAATAAAAACTGTATCCAAAGAATAAATCTGACCGGGATAATAAGAACAGTTGACTAAACTGATATGTGAAATATTAGACCACTTTGTCGGGTCATTCCAATTACCGTTGCCTATACTATAATATTTTCTACCTGAAAAGAATCCATCTGCTTCCCCGGCAGTCCAATCTCCATTTAAATCAGTAACATTTGTAATTACAATTGGAGGTGGAGTAGCAATAGGATTTGAGCCGACATTGATTTCCCAACCTGTACCGCTCTGATATCTTGCGGGTATATAAGCAGCCTGGTTTCCGTTAACATCACCCGGTGCAATATATGTAAAACTTAGAGAACTCGCCGTGATAGAGCTTATACCGTTAGTTGTTAAATTCCAATACTTGGAGAGTACATTATTTGATAAACGATTCGGATGCAGACCTGAACGTAGTGTAAGTGCGACAGAAGGTGTTCCTGCATAAGTTCCTGTAACACTTGTATAAGCAGGATTATATGTTGTACTGACACCGACAGGAAAAAAGTATGCCTTCGCACCGGCAGCATTTGTAAAATTCTTCACTACTTTTGAAAAAGAAGATGAACCGCTGAATAATATCATCCTGGTTCCGCTGAAAGCTCCGGAGCCGGGACTGACAGCTAATGCATTTTGTCCAAATGTCATCGTATTTGAATTCAAGTCTAAATATGTGTCCTGCTTCAATGTCAATTGATTATTAACAGATATATTTTTCAGTAGCTGTAAATAAGCTCCGGGCTTATCCAGGATAATATTATAAAAATCAGTTGTGGAACTGCCTCTGATTTTTTGAACATTTGAACTATCAAAAATAATAGTTCCTGAAGAACCGCTTGCAAAAGATAGATTCGTAGCATTGTTTACAAAATCTCCATCCAGGTTCAAATTCCAGGTTAGGGGGTTAAAATTCCCATTGCTGATAAGTATCGAATCCTTTACATCAGTAGATGAAGTAAGAGTAACTGTGGAACTGGCACTGTTGGTATTAATGGTAATAGACCCAACATTATTAGGTATAGAATCTCCTACCTGTTGTGTCATAATATAACTGTTCCGATAGATATTAACTGTATAATCCTCAACTTCGCCATTTACACCAGCACCGGCATAACACGGAATCTGACCGCCACCCTGAGAGAGCATTATACGCATTTGAGTAGTACCCGGTGTTGCATTGGCATTCACAGTAAATTGGAAATCAAAAGTTGCTGAAGCAGGCGTAGCACTAACTAACCGTTCGGCAGCATCATCGAATGCACCGGACATATTACTGTCCAGCCAGGCTCTGACATTATATCCTGCAGGTGAACCACCGCCTATAATTACCCTGACATTATACTGTTGATTGGCATTCAGCCAGGCACACCTGTCTTCGTAATACCTGTATCCATCGGGTGTGAATCCTGTACCGTCATTGATTAAAATTCTGGAAGCAGCATTATACGAAGCTCCCGGATTTATTTCGACGCCATCAATCCACCTTGTACCATTAAAATAGCCGCTTTCTTCGCAATAAGTATCATTAGTCTGATTTTCTGTAGCGGAAATTTCACCTTTCGCCGTAAAAATAAAATTGACATCGTTGCAATTATCAAAATTATAATCTTTCGAAATACTTGAGACTGAAAATTCACGTTTTATATTACCTAAATCGGGATTTGCACTAAATCCATACTTAGCTCCCGACTCCACAATTGCACTATCATGTATTTCAAAAACATTACAACGGATGACATTAGTTCCCAAATTTAATCTGCCGCGACCTGCATCATCTGATTCTATTTTAACTGTACCAATTCTTTGTTCATGCCATTTTTCCTCGGAGTTATCCCCGGGATAACCGGTACCAATATTACAATTCAAATCCACAGTATGCCCGTGACCGATAATAGCTACATCTAATCTTCGTTTGGGCCATTTATCCGGACTTCCAAGAGGACTGCCGTTATTAGTTGCACTAGTATGGCTAACAGTTGACCAGGTATTTGGGTCAGTCCAGCTTCCGCTTTGCCTGCTAAAGAAATCTGTAATTCCCGGACCTTGTTGAGCCGCGACAAAATCACCAAGCAGTACTCTGTCATTTGATGCTAAACCATAATCATAGTTACCCAATGCAATAGTATTAGCAATATTATAAGCCATTGTAGAAACTGTAGTTGCATTTGGACTGTAGGTAGCACCTCCGGCACCTGTTTGATTCCTATCGCCACAGGAAGATGCACTTCCATCATTGAAGTTTGCATTTGGTGGTCTTAATCTTTGCCAATCATTCACAGTGTTTCCATGTTTTTGGTAAGCAATGTCAAAACACATAATCAAAGCACTTAAAGGAACATCTTGTGGATTTAAATATTGTAAATTAACAGCCATTGTTCTGTTAGTACCCCTGTTAAAAAATGGAGCTGAAGTTGGTCTTGTTAAACGCCAATATTTAGCTATGGATCTTTCAGGAGGATAATAATAAGCAGGTGCTATTACTGTGGTAAGATTATCAATCTGCGGATGCGTATAATCTACAACCTGAACACCTGCATAGCCTGCAACTTCGCCTCCGCCTGCACCCGACAACATTAAGGTATAAGGATTATAATCAGGACCTACTCCAACCTCCCATACAATACCGCCTGTTCCGTTGGTTCCACTTCCCTGGTTACCGGTTCCGACCCATTTCCTTAGCTCACCACTTATATGTCCTTGTCCCGTTCTGGTAACGCTTGCTCCATTTGCAATAGTCATAAACCATTCACCACTGTTGTAGGAAGGCTCCTGAGTAGCAGTACTGGAAACAGGGCTTAAATCAAAATAAGCACTGTTGATTGCTGCAAAAGTTAAATTATTATTCACAGTAATATTATGAGAATTTCCTGTTACTGTAGGTAAAAATTTAATTATGCTTCCGTCACTTGGATTAGTAGCCGTAATATTGTAAAATGTAAAATCGCTTACAGCAGTTATAATCTGTAAAGTATCTCCCCAAAAATAGACTGTACCAGTGCCTGCAGTAAAGGAACTATTAGCAGTCATTCTCCAGTTTCCACATAAAGCAAAACTATTTGCCTGGCAATCCAAAATTCCCTGGTTAATAAACAAACTATCTGTAATTGTTGTTGATGCATTAGACAATCTTACAGCAGTAGCGGCAGTTTTATAAATAGTTATAGTAGATAAAATTGAAGGCAAACCGTTACCCGTGACCTGTGGATTTGCACCATCAGTAAATATAAAATTCCCTTTATTATTATTATTCAGATTGTAATTTCTTGTAGAAGTTTGAATATTACCCGTACCAGCAGTAGTAATACCGTTAACATCACCAATGCCTAAAAAAGAATTTTTATCCATTATAAATGTGCTTGATGCCCCACTGATATTAAAAGTAGTACACATTAAAGTTCCGCTGGAATCGATAGTTACCATACCTCCGGGTAGTGCACGGCTTTGATCTAATGTAATGGTTTTACTATTACCTATATATGCAGCAGCATTATCTGTAGGAAATGTAGTTGAAGCTGCCCCGCCGTACCATTGAGTAGACCAATTAGTAGGGACATTCCAATTCCCTGATACAAGACTGTAAAAAGCACGATTAGATGGCTCACCTATAATAAATGTACCCAACTGTGGTACAGATAAAAATTGAGTAGTTGATGCTGTTCTATTTCCCATTCTCGGAAATCCATAACGATTAATACCAATCCATGATGAACCGCTTCTTAAACGGGTTTCAAAAAACAATGCGTTTCCTCCACCCCTAACATCTCCTGCAGGATTAGCGCCAGGAAGGAATGTAGTAGTAATGTCGTAATTTCTGTTTGGTCCAAGGGTAAATGTACTGCTTGACGGCACTGATACTGTCCATTGCCGGCGTACATTCATCGCGTCACTCATGCCGCTTCCTGTAGGATTAATACCTGTCGAAATAGGAGAAGATGATGCAGTAATAGTATCACTCAAAACGCTTACAAATCCATCACCCCCGGCTGTACCGTTGATACCCATAATTGTCGGAGTATAAGAATATCCATACCCAACTTCATAAGTAATTGTTGAAGAACCGGTATTGATATATTTCCTTAAAGCTCCATCTATAAAACCGGGAGATGCACCTGGTCTCGATAAAGTTGCAGAAGGCTGAATGGTAGCCTGCCTTCCTCGTGTAATCAAATTGCCTGATGTTAGGTAAATAGTCTTATTTATTATCACTCCATTATCTGCGGTAGTTCCTACATATGAGGCATTAACGCTATTAGGATCATTTATTAATAAATAGTAAAAGTTTTCATTACCACCTGTATTACTCATAGTTTGGGAAGTGGCAGATGTAAATGTTACAGTTGAACTTCCGGGAGTGAATAAACCTCCCTGGTCGTACCAACTACCGTTTAAAGTTAGTAATGTAGCTGTTCCGGAAGACATCGTTAAATTTGATGCTGAAGCAATATATAAATTGTGTTTCAACAACATATCATCAATAGGTTTTATTATTCCGGGACCGGCAATGAGTACATCATAAAACGGATTATCTACCGTACTTCTTGAAGTAATATTATTACCAAATGTTAAGACGGGAGAATATAAAATGACACTCTTAGTACCCGGAGAAAAAATACCTCCCGTATTTATCCAGTCACCCTCATTTCTAAAATCAAAACCATTTACAGACAATGTTGAACTTGCAAGAGTAAGATTATTTTGCACTGTAAAAGTTGTTGCGGCAGTCGTAGAAGATAACTGTTTAATTCCTGTTCCCTGGATTTGGAGATTAAAATATAAAAGATTGACCAGGTCATTTATAGGTGAAGCAGGGCGACATGGAATATTTTGTATCCCCCCATTCTTTTTAAAAATGACAGTAGAGCCGTTAGTAAAAAATCTTTGTGAAGGAGCACCTGTAAATGTTAAAGATGACAAATCAAAAACATCTATTATATTAATATTGCCTGTTGATTGAAAATTTATAGCACTTGTCGCGGGTCTTGACCCTGAAATTCTCAAGCAATTGTATTGATTAACACCAGGAGCGGCTAATGAACTCGGCACAGTAACATTACCACTTCCATCAAAAGTAATAGTACCTGAAGTAAAAGTCGGAGTTGCATAATTAACAGGGAAACCTGCACGGACAATTAGTTCACCGCCGTTCATAGTTAAAGTTCTGCTTGTAGTAGCTCCGTTTATAGAGTAAGCGTCAATATCTAATGAGCCGCCATCTATTAATAGAGTATTATTAATGTCAACAAACTTACTTAGTATTAATTTAGTAGGGTCAGTTTTGTTAACCCTGAAGTTATTCACCGGAGACGGAATACCGTCACCTGAATATTGCACAGGAACAATCATTGGAGTTCTATTTATATAAGTATAATTGGCATTTGTACTGAATTTCCTAGAGTTTGTCTGGACATTACCACCGGTTGCCCCTGTTCCAATAGCAGTAATTCCATATTGACCTCCTATTTCGAGTAAAGATGAATCCTGAAGTATAAAGCCTCGCCCAGTAATTGCATCATCAGTTAAAAATGTCAATGTACTGCTTGTTTCAACGCTCACTGTGTCTGCAGCAGCTACAGGTCCGGAAATTGTTATATGATTATTCTTAATTCTTACTCTATCGGACAATTTATTAGGTGCCACAGTAGAAGCAAGCCCTCCAAAACTTATTTTAGACCAGGTTGAAGGTGTGTTATAATCTCCATCTGCCCTGCTATAATAAGTAATCATTCCTGCAGCATCTTCACCTGCTGTCCAATCTCCATTGATATTGCTGACTTGTGTAGAGTAAAAATCTCTCAAATTAAAATCAGAAAAGTTTGTTACTCCCGGATTTATAGTCCAGAAGCCTCCTGGAGTAGGATATGACGGAGAAAAATAAAGAACATCATAATTAGCTATGTTACCGGCATCTTCGCTTGGGTCCCAATAGAAAAGAACATTTGCTCCGTTGGGTTGAATTGTAATACTACCGGAGGAAACAGACCAGTATTTTTTCAATGAAACATTAGTTTGTTCAACTGCCGGATGTTCCTGATTGACAGCTCTGACAGCCACAAATCCACCGGGATTGAAACTTGCGCTATTAAAAGTAATTAAACCCGGAGTATATACATTCGTTGGTGTACCCAAAGGAAAGACAATTGGAATACCTATAGGTGGCGATACATTATTTATTTTTTTGATAAATTTACCGCTGTTCTGTCCCGCTGATTGAAAAACACATTTTGAAGAAGTAAATGCAACACTTGTACCCATATCCGAATACCAGTTTGCATTAATACCAAAAATCAAATCAAAAGTACCTATATCAAAAATTGAATTTGATAAAATCCGCAAAACATCATTAATGATTGCATACTGACCAAGTACTAAACTTCCTCCAGTCTTATTTATAAACATATCATAAAAGGTAAAAGTACCTGAAGGATAAGTTATAGTTTGAGAAGTTGGACCGTTAAAGGTTACTGTTGTCGAATTTGTTATAAAGTCAACAGGTTGATTTAGAATTAAATTCCCACCAAGAGTAATACCGCTTTGAAGACGA
>JBEKWK010000018.1:0-15585 GCA_049513175.1 FCB group bacterium | reverse complement strand
TTCATGATTTCGATGATTTTCGCTTATATTGTAAATATCCATTATGTACCCATACCCATGAACCCGAATGTGCTATAATTGATGCCTATGAAAATAATGAAATTGACCCTCAAAGATATGAGAGCTATTTAAATATTTTCGATTCACTGAATGATTGAATTATTTTTTTTATTTAAATTTTAGGGTGCGAGGGCTCTGTCTTTCGATAGTTTTTTATAGCATAAAAACCATGCAGGGCAAATATATTCGCTTGAATGATTTTTAAATCTTTCCATATCAAATAATGGGTCGCCGGATGGTGGTACTAAGACATTATCCCCGGGTTCCCAATTAGCAGGAGTAACAACTTCTTCTTTATCATCCAATTGTAATGCTAATAAAATTCTTAATATTTCATTTATATTTCTTCCGGTATTTGATGGATAATACAATATAGTTCTTATAATACTGTTAGGGTCAATTATGAAAACTGCTCTAACTGTCCTGGTAGAACTTGCGTTATTAGCAATCATGCCATATTTGTGTGCTATATCCCGATTTGCATCAGAAATAAGTGGAAAGTTGATTTTAATATTGTCCTGGTCGTTGAATTTTATTTTTTTGATTTCTGAAATCCATGATATATGGCTTTCTAAGACATCCACAGACAATCCGAGCAATTCGCAATTGTATTTTTTAAATTCATCCTGCATTCTTGCAAATTCAATCAATTCAGTTGTACAAACCGGTGTGAAATCCCCTGGATGGCTGAAAAATATTACCCATTTTTTCATATAGTCTCTGGGGAAATTAATCTCCCCGTCAGTAGATTGTGCTACAAATGATGGTGCTTCATCTCCTATTAAAAGGGGAGATATTTGCTTTTTTTGGGCAAATGTATCGCTGAAATTTATTAATAAAATTAATATTATACTTATAAATGTCAAGTAAGATAATTTTGACTGAATCATGCTTCCTCCATATAAAGTTATAAATTATACACTAATTTAGCATTAATTATTAGTTTATCCAAATTAATATTTTAATGTAACCTAATTTTTGATGATATTTGTTATTTAATTTTTTAAATATTATAAATTTACTGCAATCGTTAAAGTTTTCCACATCTGGTGAAATGTACTGCATTGAAGCCTATCTAAAATTTTTAAATGTAATAAAGAAATTTAATAAAACTTTCTTTTCTTAATGAATAATTATTATTATATTTGAAGTCTTTTAATTTTGGAGAGGTGCGAGAGTGGTTGAATCGGGCGGTCTCGAAAACCGTTGAACCGTTCGCGGTTCCGTGGGTTCGAATCCCACCTTCTCCGCGGTTTTAGAACATAGAACAGAGAAATAGAAGTAGAAATAGAAGGGAAAAAAGAAAAGAGAATTAAGATGGATAAAACAAATAATTTATATGTAAAAAGTTTAGACCTTGCGAAAGAAATTATTCTACTTTACCGAGAATTAGATAAAAAATTATTTGAAAAAGAAATTACTAAACAATTTTTGAGGAGTGGCACATCAGTTGGTGCAAATGTCGCAGAAGCCCAAGGTTCTATATCGGAACCCGATTATATTGCTAAGATACATATTGCATACAAAGAGTTACTTGAAACAGAATATTGGATAGATTTATTATTAGCAACTGATAGTATTACACAAGAAAAAGCTGATACTATTCTACAAAAAACAAATGAACTATCTAAAATATTATACACAATAATTAAAAATATAAGGGCGAAAACAAAATCCAAAATTTAATATTTCTTATTTCTTATTATTTTTCTACTTCTATTTCTATTTCTCTGTTCTATGTTCTATAACCGCCCGGATGGCGGAATTGGCAGACGCGCTACATTCAGGGTGTAGTCTTCGCAAGGGGGTGCAGGTTCAAGTCCTGTTCCGGGCACGTAATTGAAAAACAAGAGACTTAATTGTCTCTTGTTTTCGTTTTAGGCATAACTGAAAAAACACCCATACATACAACTTACATACAAATAATTGTATGTGTCTTGAAATCACAGTTCTACGTTTAGTATCAAGTTAACATATCCCAAAATATTAAAATAAAATAGTGACAAATAGTTTTTGTTTATTTCATCAATATTAAGGTTTTCGTTTTGATCTCATTACCAATAATTACTCTTACAAAATATATTCCTGAAGGAACAGCAGAGCCATCCCACTCGAATTTTAATATTCCCGGTTCATAAATACCTGAGGCAAGTAATTTGATTTCTTTTCCGAGAAAATCATATATGCTCAACTTTATATTTGATTCTACAGGAAGATTCAGGTAAATGATTGAACTGCCTGATGAAGGATTTGGGAAAATGCTGAAATCGGAAGTATGCGGAATGCCCTGCAAAGGATTTTCTTCCGGCACATCAACTGTGATTGATTGAGGCATTGCGGGACAGCCTCTAAAAAATTCATCATTTAATGAAACTACATATAGTGTTTTAATGAGAGATGTATCGCAATTGAAATTAATCGGCATTTCATCAGGATAAGCTAAAGCGATGAGTGAATCTTGTCCGTTCTGTATAACATAAACCCCATAGCGGGATATATTAGTGTCTTGTGATGCAACGAATGTAAGTTGACAATCACCATATTGGTTTGAAACCAACATGATATTTGTCGGTGCAGGCAGCCAGGTTTTCTGTACACTGAACTGACCGGAAGCATATTTAGTTACAGGTGATGTACCAGAGGCAATTCGATTTGCATAAACATAGTAAGAACAGTCAGGCAGTGAATCTGTTAAAGATATAATATAATTACCATCCCCTGCATTTGCTCTGCCAATATATTTGCCCCCAAAATTATTATCTTTTGGGTCTATAAAAATATCTACATAATCATCGGGCAAATAACCGCTGCCATCCCAATTAACGGTTACATTTTTCCCGGATTGTTTTGCAGTGACATCAAAACTACGGTCTTTATTTAGTGAGAATATGTAAACCGAATCTGTTGGTGCAGGATTTGCGAATTGGAGAACCCAATTGCCAGTTTCAGGACCAATTATTGACCATTGAGCAAATGTCCCGTCATCACTGGCAAAAAGTATTACACTTGAATCAGGTTTAGTTCCGGTAATTTTTTCTCCATTTGGTGTTATTAGTGTAGAAGCAGAAAGCTGTCCGGTACTGGTGAGCATTACAAATACCCGCTTCATATTATTAGTAACCTCGAAAGTATCGAGCGGATTTGCCTGGATCATTTCTCCGTTATTTGAATTTTTTAAAGTGATGTCATTGCCAAGCTTGCGTTTAGTTGCAGATGAAAATATAGAAGGGAATGCCCCGCCAAACCTCATATAGGGTGCACCATTAGTTTTAATACCTGCTTTCATAGATAGACTTCCATAGCTTGAAATTATAGGTATTCCTGATGTAGTTACATCAACCATACAGTTATATTCTAAACCCTTACTACTGCTAAGCATCATTGACCCTGAAGCAGTACCAAGAGTCCTTGGTAAAACCTTAAGTCCTTTCAAATATGTTATGAATTTCAGAAAAGGACCAAATTCTGCAGAATTCACAGGGTCGCTTGGAACGTCAGGGATTCTTACAATTGTACTACCGGAGTTCCAAAAGTATGATATGTCATCAGGTTTAATTGAAAGAGCATCTTTATAACCGGAACCAATTGTCAGTACATAATCCGGTGCACCAAAATGCAGGGCATTGAATGAACCATTTAAAATACCAAACTCTATTCCATTAGTAAAATCCAATCCAAAATTACCACTTGCCAATACCTGCCATTTATTGGTAACACTTATAGTTTTACAGGCAAACATTCTTGCATTGACCGTACCTGTAATTTTTGGACCTGTTAAAGCAACATTACCAACGATTTCAAGTTCAACTGCAGAATTATCCCCAAGAATAAAAGATAACCAAGGAATTTTGTTCTTCACCAAACCATCGTCAGATAAGAAAAAGCCTGCTAATTCAGCTGAAACACCTTTCCATGTGCCGAGTTTAGAGCATCCGGAAACTGCAATGCGCAATCCATTCCAAGTAAACGGTACATCAGGTATGACCATACCTGGATTACTTTTTCCTTCGAGTAAAAATGCATCAAAACGTCCATTGGTAATTGTTACCGAAGCCTTTGCTTTGCCTTCAAATAAATTTTTAGCGCCAGGTGTTGGGTTAGGTTTAGAGAACTCTGCGGCAGTACTGAGTTTCCATGAGTCTGCAACCGGGTCGTAGGAAAAGGTAACATTATCAACGCAGAATCCCGGTAACATAGCTGTACTTAGATTTGTTGCACTTATTTCAAAACCCTCAACTTTAACTCCGGCGAGGTCTTCATTAGCAATTGTAAGTCCACCGGAAAGAGAAGAGAATTCGGGTTGATTAGAGTTGGTTTTGCAATTATCTTTATATAAATTTCCCCATTGTGCCGTTACTTTAAATTTCACTGCCTTTGCAAAATTTAAATCTGCGAAGCCTAATTCATCGAGAGAAAATTCAATTCCGCCTATTTTTGTCTTTATTATTCCCGGTGTATCCCATTTCAAAAAATTAGCACAATTAAATGCCATGCCTATACCTGTTTGAAGAAAAAGTTGTTGATTAGTACCCGAAATATTGACCCCATCAATATACATGTTGTAATTGCCTGTTAATCTTTCTATACCTGGTCTTGGGTCAATAGTCACCTTGCCATCACAGGTAATAACATCATTTAATATAATCTTCCCGGTTGCGGAAATGGTAGGTAAAGGGTCGTCGGATTTAAATTCATTACCGGCACCTGCATCAAATGTCATAAGAGGTGTATTCGCACAATTATACACCCAATAGCGGCTTGAAACATCAAGAGTCCTGTCTACTTTATTTGTTGTTACGGTTACACCATTGATTATCCGCCTTACATAAAAAGATACAATATATTGATTTGTTGGACAGTCTTTTGGAACATCAACCGTATATACATATTGACCTGTACTAGAGGTAACCCCAACTTTCATATCTTTTATTTTTGCTAATGTATCAGTAACGTAGACATCTGCACCTATAACGGGCAATGATAAAAAGTTTTTAGTATATAAATTAAAATTTATTTTGTTACCGGCATTTGTTTTAACAATTGGACCGGGAGAGACAGCCAAATTTATACCTGAAGCTATTGCTGCTTCGAACTTTCCGTTTGTAACATTAGTATTAAAATCATTACCATCGGGAGGATGAGATGTCATTTCAAAAATGAAAGACCCTTTTAACAAGCTTTTATCCTGGTCATAGGCATTCACGAAAGATTGTGCTAAACTGAGTACCATAGTTGTTCTGACGCGTGTTGATTGTCCATTAACCGTAAAGATATCTTCGAAGTACGCATCTGAAATAAGGTAAACTATAGTCGATACCGCTGTGAAATTTTTTATTGTAATCACCATTGCCTGATAAGGAATATCTGTCCTTCCGGTTGCAAATTGTCCCGTGATTGTCAAAGTCTTAGTAATAGAATCAAGAATTGCATAACAAGTGTCAGCACTCCAATTTTTCGTATTATTTGCCTTTACGGAAGTAAAAGTCATTAGTGTTGTTTGCTGTGAAAAACAAGGTTGAACAATAGTAAATAATGTGCAAAAAATTATTAATCCATATAAAGTTAGTATAATCTGTTTCATAATACCCTTGAATATATTTTTGTAAATTTTGTAAATTTCTATTTTCTATGGTTTTTAATTTAATTTATCCCGCAACCTGTCAACTTTTTATATCTTAATTTTTATTAGGATAAAAGTATTATTTGCTGTATAAATGATAAGAAGAAAGCAGAAGGACAATGATTATTAAATCAATTTCCTTTTATAAAATATATTTATTCTATTAACGCAATTAAAATTAATTTAATTTAATAAAATATTTTTATACAACAAAATAAAATGTTATATTTGACAAAATATTATTTTTTCTAAATCGTTTCATTTGATAATTTATTGCTATTCAGGATAAATCCTTTTAATTAAAATTATAACATTTTTTTTGTTCTGCAATTTTTCATACGGGGAATTAATCTAAAGAGCGGGATTTTAAAAAATTCTAATTGATAAAAACAATCAATATATAACCTTAATATTTTATGAAAATTATACTTTACTTATTTTTGTTTTTAATAAGTCAAATTGCGTATTCTCAAGATTACAAAGACAATCTAAGCAGTAAGTTTGGTGTTTTTGTAAATCCAACATTTAATATACATTCGGCTAATTTCCAAAAAATCCCCGACTGCCCAAGTTGTTCTCCGGGTTATCGTAGTGGCAGTGGATTTGGTATTAGTTTTGGATTATTATATGAATATCCGCTTAACAATCTGTTTACTTTAGGAGTTCGTGGAAGCTATTACAATTTTAGTGGCTTATTGAAGGCAAACGAGCCAACAACAATCATGGTGAACGGTATACCCACACCTGGTGCATTCGAACATTCTATAGATTCAAAGCTTAGTTCAATAGGCATTGAACCAATGATAAAAATAACTCCTGCAAATAATTTTTTTATTAATGCAGGAATTCATGCAGGGTATATGATAGGTAAAAATTATTCTCAAAAAGAAGAAATCACTCAACCTATAGCTACCGGAACATTTATTGACCCAATTACCGGACAAGATTCACATAGCCGGACTAGAAATGAATTTTCAGGGGTTTTGCAATCACCTGCAACAATATATTTAGCTCCTTTTGCAGGAGTATCTTATCAATTACCTTTGGATAAGAATGGCAAATGGTTTATCGAGCCGGAAATATATTATTTTCTCGGAATTACTAAAATTGTTACCGACCCTATCGTTAATAAATGGTCAGTAAGCTCAATTAGAGCAGGTATTGCTATAAAATATTCTCCCGTCTCTTCAATGAAATCTAATGAGGAGTTTAAAGAATACAGAAAAATTGATACAATACAAATTGCATCCGATGTTTTGACAGAAACTGAAGTTATAATAGGGAAGGAAATTACAAAAAATGAAGTAACTGAAAATGGGAATAATATTATTACAAATGAAACTATTTTCAGGACTGATACTTTAAAAATTCCCATTAAAGTAGCAAGCTCAATTATTGATATAAATGCTTTTGGAGTTGATAATAAAGGAAACGAAATCTCTGACCCTAAACTAATAATTGAAGAGCATGTGGCTAACAGATTAGACCCATTATTAAATTATGTGTTTTTTGATGAAAATTCTTCGGTTATTCCAATAAGATATGTTCCCTTGAATTCTAATGAAAAAAATAAATTTTCGGTTGATAGCCTATACAAAAATACTACTCTTGAGATTTACTATAATATATTGAATATTATTGGTGAGCGTATGTTGAAGTATCCCAAATCGGTGATTACTCTTACAGGATGCAACGCGAATTTGGGTGCTGAACAGGATAACAAAGAATTATCAGGTAAAAGAGCAGAAGCCGTTAAAACCTATTTAGTTAATATCTGGAAAATTGATGGAAGCAGAATAAAAATTAAATCGAGGGACTTACCGGAAAAACCATCCACTCCCATTGATGACCCTGATAAGGTACAGGAAAATCGTAGAGTTGAGATTACATCAGATGATTCCAGGATTATCGCACCGGTATTCATACAAAACATACAGAGAACTTCAAATCTTGATATAAAGTTCAAAGTTAATAATATTGCTGTAAAAGATGTATATCAATGGGATTTACAAGCATATCAAAAAAGTGATTATAGTCAACAATTCTTTGAAAATAAAGGGAATGCAAATCCTCCAACTTCTATAAACTGGCAAATTGAAAAAGACCAGAAAATTACTCCTAAATATGAAGAACCATTGAATTATCAATTGACAATGATTGATAATATGGGAAAAAAATATAATTCTATGCTAAAAAACATCCCAGTTGATATATTGACAATCAGTGAGAAAAGAGCACAAAGAAAAGATGATTATGAAATTGAAAAATACAGTTTGATTCTCTTTGATTTTGATAAATCTGATATTGCCGGTAACAATAAAAAAATTATTGATTTTATAAAAGGCAGAATTAAACCTGAATCTATAATAGAAATAAAAGGCTATACGGACAGAACCGGAGAAGAAGATTATAATCAGAAGCTATCTGAAAACAGAGCTACGAACACTAAAAATTTTCTAAATAGAAAAGATGCAGAATCGGTTGGAATAGGGAAGAAAGAACTTCTTTACAATAACGATATTCCTGAAGGAAGATTCTATTGCAGAACTGTTGAAATAACAGTTAAGACGAAAGTCAAATAGTATGAAGGCTGGATTTGCGAATTATTCAGTTACAAATAAATTCAAAAAAGAAAGTAAATTTTAATAATAATATTTGTTTAAATATAATGAAAATATTTATATACATATTTGCAATGATGCTCACTAATTTAGCTTATGGGCAGAATTTAACTGTTTTTCAAACAGATTCATTAATACTAATTCATCCCAATGGTAGTGAGGAATTTGTAGTCGGAAGCGATACTGCGATTACCTGGGGAGGTGTTGCTCCTGCAACAATGGTACGTCTTGATTATAGCATTGATAATGGTACAAATTGGACAAATATTACCGATTCGGCAACAAATCTTCAATATATTTGGAGAGTTCCAAATAAGCCAAGCACAAACTGTCTAATGAAAGCTACAGCTAAAGATACAAGTGCACAATCTTCAAGCCTTATAAAAATGCTGGGATTAGTTGGAGTAAAATCATCTGCAATATCTCCTGATGGTTCATTGCTTGCTGTAGGTCATGCAATTTATGTAAGTTTAATTGATATGAAAACTGGGGGTATAATCCGTACTTTCGTGGGACACACACAGCTCGTAAACTCAGTGGCATTTAGTCCTGACGGCACTAAATTAGTAAGTGGAAGCACTGATAAAACTATAAAATTATGGGATGTAAAGTCAGGAGCTTTAATCAAAACTCTAACCGGACATACAGGATGGGTTCTCGCTGTAGCAATCAGCCCGGATGGTTCAAAAATTGCAAGCGCTAGTCAGGACCATACTATAATATTATGGGATTTAAATACAGGTTCTGAAATTAGCACTTTCCAAGGTGGTTATACTGTATTTTCTGTAGCATTTAGCCCTGATGGTAAAAAAATTGTAAGCGGTAATCAAAATTATAAAGTTCAACTTTGGGATGTTGGCACTGCTGCTTTACTTAACACTTTATCCGGTCACACTGATTTTTTATATACCGTTTCATTCAGCCCCGATGGTTCTAAAATTGCAAGCGGAGGAGCAGATTCCACTATTAGGATATGGAATGTAAATTCAGGTCAGATAATAAAGACTTTATCAACAAATTATGATGGTGTGTTAACATTGTCATGGAGTCCTGATGGTTCAAAAATCGTCAGTGGGGGCGGTAATAAAGTATTTACTACCGATTATGGAATAAATTTATGGGATGTTAATACCGGGAATTTAATAAAAACTTTATCAGGGCATACGAATAATATTAATACTTTGGTATTCACTCCTGACGGTTCTAAATTTATCAGCGGAAGTGGAGATAATTTAGTTAAAATATGGGATATAAATTCTCTTACTGAAATCAAAGCAATATTTGGTCATGATAACACTGTTTTCTCTGTCGCTTTCAGCCCCGACGGCTCTAAAATTGCGAGTGGCGGGTATGATGATTTAAATTTACAAAGTGGCTCTCTGAAAATTTGGGATGTAAATGCAGGTACGATAATTAAAACTCTTACCGGAATAAAAGAAAATATAAATTCTTTAGCTTATAGCCCTGATGGCACTAAATTAGTAAGTGGTGGTTTTGAACAAATTCCGTTTAATACTAAATATATGGTTAAATTATGGGATGCTAATACAGGAATAGTGATTGACTCTTTCGCAGGACATAATTATTATATTAATTCAGTAGCTTTTAGTCCGGATGGTTCAAAAATTGCAAGTGCCGCTTTTGATTCAACAGTTAAACTATGGGATATTAAATTAAGAAAAGAAATTTGGACAGCAAGACATAATGGTTATGCAACTTGTGTTGCTTTCAGTCCCGACGGTTCAAAGCTTGCCAGTGCCGGTTATGATTCAACAGTTAAGGTATGTGATGTAAATACAGGCTCTGTATTGAAAACTTTTAAAGGGCATACAAGTTGGGTTTCATCAGTAGCATTCAGCCCTGATGGCTCAAAAATCGCAAGCGGTAGCATGGAATATGACAGGTCTATCAAATTATGGGATGCTAATTCAGGTTCATTAATTAATACCTTAGATGATTATTATGGGAGTATAAATTCATTAGTTTTCAGCAAGGACGGCTCAAAAATAGTTGCCGGATTAGCCAGTGGTACGGTTGGGGTTGATTCGGGTATAGTACGTATCTGGGATGTAAATAATGGTACAATAATCAATACATTATCCGGTAATATGTTAGCTGTTAATTCCGTTTCTATTTCTTCTGATGGTTCAAAAGTTGCCGCCGGTAGTTCCGACCATTTAATTGGTATTTGGGGAGTAAACAGCCAAAATAATAATACAACTCAGGTAGCAATTTCTGCACTAATATGGTTTATTGTTGCACCCAAACCAGTATCGCAGGATATTGACATGAAGCAGGCATTATACGGTAGTCTAAAAGATTCAGTTATCACATCATTTGTATCTAATATTGGTTCTTATAAATTCAGAGTTGATTCCATTTATTTCAGAGGTGCTGATGCCGCAGCTTTCAGCCTTGTAAATAATTTTACAAAATTTACATTAGATTCAGGTAAATCTGATTCTGTTGGTATTCAATTTAAACCATTGAGGGTGGGAAATCATAAAGCGGAGATTGTCATTATTACCCAGGCAGATACTTTAATTCAAAATATAATTGGTGAGGGTATTGATTCCCAAATCGAAGTAGTGAATAATGTGATTGATTTCGGTCAGGTTTATGTAGGTAGCAACAAAGATACCATACAAGTTGTTACGATACGAAATAAGAGCCTGACTAACATTCTGAATATTACGGATTCTAAAATAAATCCAAATAATAATGATTTTATTATCCTTTCAGGAGGCGGTCCTTTTAATTTAAATATCGGAGACACAAATAGAATGAATTTACGGTTTACTTCAACAGCTTTAGGGAAAACAAGCGGCACACTTGAATTTTATTTTAACGGGGTAGGCAGCCCTGTCGTTGTTAAACTAATAGGAGAGGGAATAGATAAAAATTCAGCTCAAGCCACATTACAGCCCGGTTCGTCATCCAGCTATCCCGGCTCAACAGTAGATATACCAATTATTCTCAGCAATGCAAATAATCTGGGTATTGCCGGAGTTACCGGCTTTGACGCAACTTTAAATTATAATTCAACTGTATTATCTCCTGTCGGGTATTCGGTAACAATAGTTGATGATACTACTTCTTCAATATTATTAAAAGATTTACCTGCTATACAGGGAGAATTAATAAAAATTAAATTTGCCGTTGCATTGGGCAATACTGAAAATTCATTACTAGTTCTGTCAAATGTTATTACAAAAGGTGGTATTGCAAATGTCAACCTGTTAGACGGTACATTTAATTTGCTTGGTGTTTGCCACCAGGGCGGAGCAAGGCTTATCAATCCAAACGGTAAAATACAGTTACTATCCATTCAGCCTAATCCTGCTAATAGTTCTTTAACAATTAATTATCAATTAATCGAAAAAGGGAAAACTGAATTTTTATTAGTGAATAATTTAGGAGAGACTGTTAGAAGAATCACTTTTAATGAAGTAAATAATTTTTCTGAAAATTCAGTACTAATCGATATGAACGATTTATCCTCAGGACAATATTTTTTGATTTTGAAAACTCCTACAATGATAGAAAGTGAAAAAGTAATGCTATTAAAGTAATTTAAATCCTACAAAAGAATGAGTGAAAAATATTAAAAATACTTGCAAAAAAACAAATAATAGTAGATGATTTTCTAATGACAAATTGGTTAGAAATTTATAGATTATGGATAGAATCAATTAATAAATTGAAAAAAACAAAAAAGTTTTTCACGTACACCCACGTACAAATGCATTCAAAACAAATGATAACAAATAGAAAATGGAATTTCCATCAAGATTATTAACTATTAATAAAATAAATGAATAGATTAATAGCATTTTCCATTTGGTTTCTTTTATTTACCGTAAACATTACATTCAGGGTGTAGTCTTCGCAAGGGGGTGCAGGTTCAAGTCCTTTTCGGGGCACTTTATAAATAAACAAAAGACTTAAATGTCTTTTGTTTTTGTTTCCGGCATACATGCAGAATTATTAGTGGTAGTATATCAAAGTAGTTTAATTGAAAAAATTTATTGTTTGTATAATTAATTTTTAACATCACCGGTTGCGTATTGATGCATCTTAACTTCAACTTTTTCCGTTAAATTTGCATAATACTCTTTCAAAACTTTCAAAACTTCCGGACGGCTGAATTCTATTGGTATCTCGCCACCTTCCGATAAGCCTTTTCTAAGTGCAGTTCCACTCAGGAATAATCTGTCTTCTTTACCGTGAGGACAAGTTTTCATAGAAACCATACCACCGCATTTATAACACCAGAATGTCCAGTCAATCGGGAGAGGCTTCAATTTTAGAGCATCTTCGGGTATTTCATAAAAAATAGTCTGTGCATCGAAAGGACCATAGTAATTTCCTACTCCTGCATGGTCACGTCCTACAATTAAATGGGTACATCCGAAATTCTGTCTGAAAATAGCATGCAATAATGCTTCTCTTGGTCCGGCATATCGCATATCGAGCGGATAGCCGCCGCAAAGCACCGATTCTTTTATAAAATAATTTTCTACAAGAGTATCTATACATTTTACACGAACATCTGCGGGTATGTCTCCCGGTTTCAGTTTTCCGACTAATTGATGAATATATAAACCATCAACTACTTCGAGAGCAATCTTTGCAAGGTATTCATGTGAGCGATGCATAGGATTTCTTAATTGCAGTGCGGCTATCGTTCTCCAACCTCTTTCTGCAAATATTTTTCTACTTTCTTCCGGTCTTTGGTATAGACCTGCAAATTCGACAGGGAAATAGCTTTCGGAAAGAACTTTTACATCGCCTGCAACATTCCATTCTTTTTGTTCCATCACCATTTGCACGCCCGGATGTTCGGGGTCATTGGTCTTAAACACTTCTTTGCATTCCAATTCCTTATCAATTTTGTAAACTTCCGAAACCTTCATTGTTGCCATAAGCTCATCAGTTTCATCGCTATAAAGGGCGATTTCTTTGTTGGGGGATATGGTTTTAGCTGTTGCATCGTCAACGGATAATGTAATCGGGATGGGCCAAAACAACCCGTTTTTCATTTTCATTTGGGTAACAACACCCTTCCAATCATCATATCCCATGAAACCCGTTAATGGTGTAAACCCGCCGATACCCAACATTATAAGGTCCCCGGTTTCTCTGCTACTCATAACTACTTTTGGTAGAGATTTGGCTTTTTGCTTTTCCGCTTCTAATTCTTTCCCGGACAGTAAAAGTATTATAAGTTCTTCACTTCCATGAGGTTTGATTAAATTTGTTAACGCCATTTTGAACTCCTTAATTTTTATAAATATTATTCTTTTATTGCGAATTTTTAGGTTTTTTTTAAAAATAGCCTTCCAAATAATTTAATGCAAGATGTCCTGATACTAAAATAAGAAATGCTTTGCCGATTATTTAAGAATAATTTAATTTTAAACTAAATAATACATAAGGGTAGTTCCAATTACCACTTTTATTAAACCTGATATAATTTTAAAATTGCCTTTTAGAAAATCTTTTATTTATAATTTAAATTTAAAATTATTAGTTAAATGTTAAGCTGCATCGTAAGTTTAACTAAATTTACATCGGGACTTGCTTTGGATTTCAAATAATTTTTATCGAAATCAAGTAGCAAAATATTGCTATGTCCTAAATCATAACCTAATCCTACAATAACTCTATTGTTGTTCTCTAGAGTTTTGGCATCTGTATCAGGAACAAAGCTATCGTACCTTGCAAATAGTCTCCAGCTAGCCATTTTACCCATCGCAAACACAGAATAACCGTCTATTTTGGTAGCAACCTTTGCTGCTGAAGCATAACTGCCTGTTGCATTACCGGAGCCTGTAAAATACTCTCCTGTTATATTGAAATATTCACTTTCATAAGATATCATTCCCATATTTGCCGTCCAATCAGGTACTAAGTCAGTTAAAGCTTTTTGTGCCGTATTTCCTTTACCGAAAATTCCTAAATAGGAAAGTTGCAATCCGGGAATAATATCAGGAATTGGTCTGATTGAAAGTCTAGCCTCAATAGACTTATTAAAATTTGCTTCAGCAACATTATAACCCGAACCATTATAAACACCGAGAACTAAACTACCATATCGCCCTGCATAAGCACCGCTAACTATTTTTTTATAATTATCATCCATTTCTCCTCCTAAATAAGTAAAAGCGGCTACACCAATATCTGAAGATGCAAATAATTTATTACGTTCCATAAACATTGTACCCTGCATTCTGTTTGTATTGATTGCCTCTTCAAAATCCAGCCATGGTGTGTGAATCATACCTGCTTCGATATAAGGTTTTGTAAAAAATGCAAAATCATCAAATTTAAAATTCGCATAGACATATTTCAGTTTTAATTCCATATTGCCTGTAGTATCCTGAAAAACATCAGTGGTCACTCTCACCGATAAAAATTTATAGATATTCTTTCTTACAGTAAAATATACCCTGTTCACCATGAAAGAATTATTTGTATAATTTCCTTGGCTGAGTTGCCCCTGGTATGCAAGGAAGCCAAGTAAATTAAAAGTAAAAGGGTCTGTACTTAATGTATCATCTGAGGCAGAAACAGTGTAACTTACATAACAAGAAAACATTATATATAATCCAATTAAACCCGGGTAAAACCTTCTCATGTCCTCTCCTTTATGTGAATTGTAAAATTTTTTAAAATAATTGTTATTAAGTTCGGAACAGTGTTCTTTGACCTGAATGCGCCCACTTGGGAATAAACTCTTGTTATCATGGGAATATTTTTAGGAATAAATTATAATTCACAACAAATAAGACAAATTAAAATGAAATATTTCATGATGCCTCCTTGAATTTTTTTTACTAAAATTATCTTAATTATTTATTGTCAAAGTTAATTATATTATTCGCAACTGCAATGTTATAAAAATCCATAAAATTATACAAGTATATTGTTTACATATATTGAAAAAATATTTTATTTAATGGATTGTCGGATTTTTTTAATGTAGCCTGTTTTTAATGCTGAAATACGACTAACTATAAGGTTTTGAGAAAATCAGTAAAATAATACCCACACATCGTAGTTGGAAAATTTTAATTATTTGTTATACTTATCATATTTTATTAAAATTGTATTATATAAACTTGTTCGCAATTTTGTAATTATGATTCTATCAGAATTGATTGTTAATTGATTTTTATTTGAACAGAGACAGATAAATTGTATCTTTTGTGTTGGTATAGTGGAGAATTAATATAAGAAATTTTAGGCTTATTTGTTTTATCGTCAAAAGAAAATATTAAT
>JBEKWK010000017.1:0-15752 GCA_049513175.1 FCB group bacterium | reverse complement strand
TGCCAAAGGATATGATTAATGCTTTGGACTCTGCACTGGCTTTGAAAGATATGAGCCTCAAGGATATTTGGCTGAGCAATGATTATTACGGCTGCACAAATTCAAACCTTAAATTTATTAATTCTGTCCTATCAAATCCTTTGTCCGGCATATCTCTGCTTAAATCAAATGCAAATTATTTACAGAATTTAAATGAAAATAACCTGGATGATTTCTGCTCGATGGTATTCTCTGAAATGCAGTTCAAGGATTACCAGCCCTTTTATTATGCTCAAAATCTCTCCGCAAAAGATATTGACAGGGATTTAAATCTGAAAATTGATTATGCTTTCGGAATGGAAGGAGGATATTTAATCAGGCAATATATTACCGAAATAATACAAATCAATGCACTTTTGTCTAAGGATTTCCTGACAAGGAAAGGGAACCTGTTTTCTTATCTGTTTGATAAATGTGATTCAGTCTTGCTTCCGGCAGATATAAGGGATACAAATATTTTCGTTGAACATTATAAAAAAGTCAAAAGAAATGAAATGGCAAATAATTTCTTCAATTATGCTAAGTACATCAATTATTCAGATTTGTATGCAATCGGAATGTCTCTTTATAAGGCATTGCTCAATCTTTCAGGCAAATTTCAAAAAAATCTTGATTCTTATAAAAATAGTATAAAAACCAGGACTGTTGAAACCGTCTATGGCAGAATAGCCCTCGGCGGAGCGGGTGATGATACCTACAACGGCGATTATGTTCTGATTGTTGATATTGGGGGAAATGATACATATAATCTGCCTAATTACACAAAAGAGCAATCCTATAAATTACCTGTAAGAGTAATAATAGACTTCTCAGGAAACGACACTTATAATGGAGGTAATTACAGCCTCGGCGGCACTGCATTCGGGATAAATATACTTCTCGATTATGATGGTAATGATGTTTACAGAGGAGGGAATTTCTCTCTCGGTTCGAGTTTATTCGGTGTCGGGATATTGCATGATTTCAAGGGCAATGATAAATACTACGGCTTGGATTATACACAGGGCAGTGCGGCATTTGGAATTGGAATGTTAATTGATGACGGAGGAAATGACGAATATCATGCCCGTTCCCATTGCCAGGGATTCGGCTCTACACGCGGATATGGCGTGCTTTCAGACCTCGGTGGTGATGACACATATATTTCGGAAAATTCTAAAAAGGATACTTCTGCGAATAACCAACATATTTTTTCCTTTGCCCAGGGATGTTCAATAGGCTATAGACCTTATGCATCAGGCGGCATTGGAATTCTTTATGATGCAAAAGGAAATGATAAATATACCGGTGATGTTTATTGCCAGGGAGCCGGCTACTGGTATGGATATGGGGGATTATTGGATTTGGAGGGAAGCGATACATTTACCGGTTTTCAATATACACAAGGTGCAGGAATACACCAAGGAGTAGGAATTTTATATGATGAAGCAGGGAATGATATTTATAAAGCAAACGGTTCGTCCCAGGGCTTCGGAAGCGATGAAGGGGCAGGTATGCTTCTCGATGGAAAGGGAAATGATAAATATCTGATGGCTAACCATCCTCCCGATGTTAAACAGGATGAATATGAAAATTCGGTTTCATTACTTATTGAGAATAATGGCAGTAATACTTTTGCTGCAATAAATAATCTCGAAAACGATAAGAATTATTCTAATCTTAGGAATAAATATAATTTTCTCGAGGCAAATACTGCTTTATTTAATAAAAATAATTATTGCGATACGACTATAATTGATACTTTAACCAAGAATTTTAACCAATCTCCGATTCATGAACAAAACATAATTGTAGAGAATAATATAATCGCAATGGATTCCGCTGAAAAAGCCGATGAAGAAAATGAAATACCTGTTGCGGAAGATGTGCAGGACTTATTTATACAGGCTTCCGCAGACAAGACAAGATTTGGCAGTATTGAGGATGAAGCCGACACAAAGATTATTAATATCGGAGACGCCTGCCTGCTTTTTCTTGCCGATAAATTAGGAAGTGGCGACGAAGAAGAGCAGGCAACACTTTACAGGGTCATTCCCGAAATATATAAAAAATCTCCAATCGAAACGAAGAAATTTCTGCTTGATTCCTTAAATTCTGAAAGTTTAATTACAAAAAAAATATGTTCCTATTTTGTTTCCCAAAATAAGCTCAAAGAAGGACTCGATACATTTGAACTGTGGCTAAAAGACCCGAATTGGAAACTTAGAGCTTTAGCTATTGACAGAATCACTAATTACGGCATTATAGATTATTCCCAAAAATTCAAAAAACTTTTAAAAGAAGAAAATCCCATAGTAAGAGCTAATGCGGCTTATGGAATAGCCTATTTATTCCCTGACAGTGTATTGGCAGATTTAAAACCTGCATTCGCAGATAGTATGTATATTGTCAGGGAAGCCGCACTCAGAGGACTAAGAGAAAATGAACCTATTCCGATTGATTTTATCATAGAATCACTTACTTCCGATTTATCTGTCAGCACAAAAAAGAGCCTTGCCACATTGATTCCATTATCTAATGATACAAAAAAATCAGCAAAAAGTTTCCTGAAAATTTTTGACCAACTTACACCTGAGATTAGAGAGGTAATGTACCAGGCGATTACTAATTCGTCGAGTAATTTCTGGCAAAATCAGCTAAAAAATTTTTATAAAATCGAGACCGATGAGAACCTTCTCAATTTACTCGATACTTATTTCAAAACTGCCGCATCTATAAAACATTCCAAAAAGAAAAGTAATTAATTTTAAAATGAAAATTGTTTATTTTGGAAATGTTCTTTAGATTAGTTATACTAAAGTTTAGGTATATTGTATTTTTAAATTTGTTTAATAAAATTAGTTCAAATACTATGAAAAAATTAATAGTCCTATCTTCGCCAAGCGGCGGCGGTAAATCAACCGTTGCCCGTTTCCTCCTTAAGAATTTTGACTTGCTGCGCTTTTCAGTTTCAGCAACTACAAGGAAGAAAAGACCAAGAGAACTTCATGGAAGAGAATATTATTTTATGGAAAGGGATGAATTCGAAAGTAAAATAGGAACAGGTGAATTTGTGGAACACGAGGAAATATACGGTAATTACTACGGTACTTTACGTACTGAAATAGATAAAACATTTAAGGTAGGCAAATGCCTGCTTTTCGATATTGATGTAAAAGGTGCGTTATCTTTACAAAAGGAATTTCCCGAAGATGCCGTACTAATTTTCATTACCCCGCCAAGCCTGATGAAGCTTGAATTAAGGCTCAGAAAAAGGCAGACAGAAACCGATGAGCAAATTAACAAACGGCTCGAAAGAGCAGAAATGGAAATAAAGCAAAAAGAAAAATTTGACCATGTGATAATTAACGATGAGTTGGAAGATACCCTGGTAAAGGTCAAAGAAGTAGTATCGCAATATTTACCGGTCACTGAGATTGCAGAGTAACCCGGGAAAAAGAATCCTTATTACCGGTGCTTCAAAAGGCATTGGCAAAGCTCTTTCACTTGAATATGCAAAGCGAAGTTGTGAAATTTTGTTACTTGCAAGAAGTGTTGACGAGATAGAGAAAATTTCTGCTCAAATCAACAATTCGGGTGCTAGTGCTTATTTCAAAGAATGTGATGTTACTAAACATGAAGAAGTAAAAGCCGCTGTTGACTTTGCTGTCGAAAAAATGGGTGGTGTTGACATAGCCATTCTTAATGCAGGTGTCAGCCGCAGGCAGAATCCTGACAGCTCTTTTCTAAATGATTACAGGTTTATTTTTGAGACAAATGTATTCGGCATATTAAACGGATTGAATTGCCTTTTGCCTTTAATGAAAGAGCAGGGACAGGGGATAATTGCAGGAGTCAGCTCCCTCTCAGATTTCAGAGGTCTGAACGGATATGGAGCTTATAATTCAAGTAAAATAGCAGTTTCTACAATCTTAGAATCATTGAGATTGGAACATAAGAATTCGGGTATCCGCATTATTACTATAAGACCGGGATTTGTCAGGACTCCCATGACAGCAAATAATAAATTTTATATGCCTTTCCTTATGGATGCAGAGGTTGCCGCAAAAATTATTATAAATGGAATTGAAAGAGGAAAAAAACGAATCAGCTTCCCATTGACTTTGACTTTCGCCTCTTATCTTGCGAAAACCCTTCCCGGTGCTATATATGAAGGGATAATCGGTACATTTGGTAAAAAGTATTTAGGAGATTAGAAAATGAACTCAGGTTCTTACCAGATTTTTATTAAATTGAAAAAAGATTCAATTATTAAAATTGGTGCTTTGGGTGAATTTAATTTTAAGAAAGGAATATATATCTATACGGGAAGTGCAATGAGAAATCTGTCTCAACGCATAGAAAGGCACAAGCGAAAGCATTTGAAAAAAACCTGGTGGCACATTGATTATCTTCTCGCTTGTGTAAATGCCGAAATAATAGATATAAAAATTTATCCTTCTGTTGTTCGGGAAGAATGTAAAAGGAATCAGAAATTATTAAAAAAGAAGGATACCTTTATTCCGGTCCCGGGTTTTGGCTCTTCGGATTGCAAGGTGTGCAAGACACATTTGGTAGGAATAAAATAAACTTTAAAAATATATAATAAAATACAATTTCGTACGAATTTAATAATGGTCTTATAATGGAAGAAACAAAAAATACTTATTTATGGATGAAAATCGCCGGAAGGATATTGATTTCTCTTTGGGCAGCATTCTGGCTTTACTTTGCAATTGGTTCGAGTATCTATGAGAAAATGTTTGCTGATGTAATTGTAATAGGTATTATTGTATTAATTCCTACAATAATAGCCTGGTGGAAAGAATATATCGGAGGATGGGTCTTATTTATATTATCAATAATTATTTTAATCGGCTATCCAATAATTATGAATTCCAAGGCACCGATTGGTACAAGGCTTTTAACTGATTTGATGCTTAGTTTCTGTCCTTTGGTTGCCGGATTATTATTTATTATCAGGTATAGGAAGCTAAAGGAACAATCTTTATAAATCACAGATGGAACTGAAAACTCAAATAATAAATCATGCTCTGGAAATTGGTTTTTTCAAAGCTGGAATAGCCAAAGCAGAACCACTCGAAAAGGAAATGGAATATCTCCGCAGTTGGCTTTCAAATGGTTACAATGCCTCCTTAGAGTATGCAGGTAAAAACCTTGACAAAAAGCTCGATGTAAAGAACATTTTCCCTGAAGCAAAATCTGTAATTGTGCTTGCTCAAAATTATTATCATCCAATAAAACGAAAAGATAATATATCGGGTAATTATGGCAAACTCGCACGCTACGCCGCAGGAGATGATTACCACACAATAATAATGTCAAAGTTAGAAAAACTTACACATAAAATCCAGGAATTAGTCCCAAATTCAATTAATAAATGCTTTGTTGATTCGGGGGTATTACTCGAAAAGCAGTGGGCAGTGCGTGCAGGAATCGGCTGGCAGGGCAAAAACGGCTTAATTGTAACGAGAACTCACGGTTCCTGGCTCTTCCTCGGTATAATTATCTCATCAATTGAACTTGGACCGGACAAGCCCGAAAAAAGCTTCTGCGGCACCTGTACCAAGTGCATTGATACCTGTCCAACCTGTGCAATAGTCAAACCAAAGGTGATTGATGCAAATAAATGCCTCTCCTACTGGAATATCGAATCAAAAAATGAAGAAATCCCAAATTATTTAAAGGAACATTCTGACTGCTGGCTCTATGGCTGCGACACATGCCAGGATGTCTGCCCCTGGAACAAATTTGCACAAATGTCATCGGAAAATAGGTTCGCCCCAAGGAACGGAGAAACGGAATTGGAACTCGAAACTATATTCAATATGACAGAAACTCAATTCAAGGAACGATTCGCAAACAGTGCCATTCTACGCCGAAAACTTGAGGGATTGAAAAGAAATGCGGAAATGCTAAAATAACCTTACTTCACCACACCAATATAAACATAGACCAGTCCTAATGTCAAAGGAAAGTATTTGCTTTCAGAAAACTTATCCGTTTCGTTCATTAATGCTATGAAATCCTCCCTGCATGGGAATTTAGATACAGATTCCGGAAGATAATGGTAAGCCGCTCCCTGTCTTGCTATAAGCCTTCCGATTACAGGAATAAGGAATTTTGAATATAATTTGAATAAAGCAAGGAAAAATCCGGTCGGCTGACCAAATTCCAACACGACAACTTTACCTCCGGGCTTGACTACACGAGCCATTTCGCTTAGTCCTGCCGTTATTGAATCCACATTCCTTATGCCAAATGCAATACTTGTCATGTCGAATTTGTTGTCTGGAAATTCCATATTCAGTAAATCTGCGGTTTGGAATTTTATATATTTGTCTTTCTTTTGGGCTTTTTCTCTTGCTATGACAAGCATCTCTTCGCAAAAATCAATACCTATAATGTCAATATTATTATTCAAAGCCTTGCTGTAAGCAAATGCCATATCCCCCGTCCCACAGGCACAATCGAGTAATTTGCATCCAACTTCGGGTTGGGACAACTTTACGGTCTTTTTCCGCCACCTGTAATGTATTCTAAATGACAGCAGGCTATTCAAAAAATCATATTTCCCTGCTATCTTGGAAAACATATTACGTATTTCTTCACTCATATTTTCTATTTGATTTATTTGAAATTTTCAAAATTAAGAATGGCAAATTTACGAAGATTCTTAAGATAATCTGATAATGGATGGTATTCTGTTAAATTACAAAAATGCTATTCAGAAATTAATGGGTTTATATTCGGTATAATATAAAATCAACACCGGATATCAATCCGTTGCTCTCTGATTATAGAACAGTTCAGGGTTTTGCAACCCATCAAATTTCTAATCCAGGTATTTATTTAAAATAGACATATAAGATGCTTTATTTCTGCTCCCGACAAGAGTTTCTACTATTTTCCCTGTTTTGTCAATGATGAAAGTTGTAGGAACAGCATTAATTCCACCGTAGGCATTTTCAAGGTCATTATTTGACATTATTAAATTGTACGTTATCCCACTTGCTAATGCATAATTAGAAACACTATCTTTAATATCATTTACATTAAGACCGATTAATATAAAATTCCTGCCCTGCAAATCCTGGTTAAGAGAAATCAAATCGGGAATTTCCGAACGGCATGGTCCACACCATGTAGCCCAAAAATTTAGCATAACGATTTTACCACTTGTAAAATTAGAAAATTGGTAAGTATTGCTTCCGTCTGTACAAACAAAATCCGCTGCATACCCCGTTGCTGCGGGTGTTACAGATTGAAGGGTATAAACGTTTCCATTACCGCCAACAGGTCCGGTCGGATTATCTTTTGAACAGGATAGAATAACAATTGCTAATAGCGTTAAAATAGCTGACAAACGAAATGATTTGAAATTTTTCATTGTGTCTCCCGAATTGGTTAATTACTGTATTATAATCTCATTTTACGAAAAATACATTTTACTAAACAAAATTAAGATTAAACAATATAAAAAGCAAGAAATAAATATTTCTTAGAATAATTTTAACGGGTTAATCTTTCTATCAATATATTACTTCTGCTAAGAATTTAAAAAAAATCTTTTTAATGAAATAAATTTCATTTTACAGCCCAAAAACTTGCATTTTATTTTCTTTGTGTCTTATTCTTTGTGTGCTTTGTGTTAAAATGCTTTTTTGAAAACCTCTTAACACAAAGTTTACAAAATTTTTCACAAAGTTTATAAAGTTTTATTAACTAATAAATTTCATTTTACATTAACTACTAATTCCACACTCCTAACTCCTAACTATTTCTCTCTTGTTCTGTTCCTAATGGATTCGACGGCGGAATAAGGAATAGTGAATTTACCGAAGTTTACATCGTCATAATCGCGGGTGCCGTGGTAATCTGAGCCGCCGGTACTGATTAAAAGGTACTGATTCGCGATTTCATGATAATATTTTTCCAGCTTGTAATCATGCATTGGATGGACGACCTCAATCCCATCCAAGCCCTGCCCGATTATTTTATAAAGCAAATCCTGCTCTATTGTTCTTGCCGGATGTGCAAGAACAGACAAACCGTGGCATGAATTTATTAGCTCTATGGCTGTTGGAATAGAAAAATAAGCTTTAGGATAGTATGCCTTTGAACCATCGCCGAGATATTCCGTAAAAGCCTCTCTCCAGTTCCGTACATATCCTTTCTCAATCAGTATTGAAGCTATATGCGGTCGGATTATAGGAGCATCCCCGGCTTTTAGAAGCACCTCATCTATGGTAATATATTTACCAAGCTTGTTAAGCTTGTTTATAATTAATTCCGCCCTTTTAAAACGGGCTTTTTGAAATTCTTCAATATAGCTGTGAAGTGTTTTGTTTTCAATGTCGATATTATAACCGAGCATATGAATTTCCTTTTCACCTTCATAGCAACTGAATTCAATCCCGGGTATAAAATCAATATTATATTTATCCTTAATATCATTTGCAATCAAACAGCCTTGAATAGAATCATGGTCTGTGATGCTTATAGCCGTTAAACCTGCCTGCTCTGCCATAGAAAATAATTCTTCGGGAGTGAGTATTCCGTCTGAATATTTTGTATGAGTATGCAGGTCTGCAATGGCTTCCATATTAAGTTTCAGTTGAATAAAATTCCTTTATTTTACCTATCAGTTCATCAATTTTAACAAATTCACGGAATCCTGTTTCCCGGAATTTAATTTCAACATTGCCGGTTTCAAGGTTTTTCTTACCTGCGATTACCTGAATTGGAATACCTATCAGGTCAGCGTCATTAAATTTTACCCCTGCAGAATCATCCCTGTCGTCAAATAATACATCAAGACCGGCATCAGCAATATTTTTATAAAGTTTTTCGCAAGTGTTCTTAACTAAATCAGAATTTTTTAGATTCAAACCAATCAAATGAACATGGAAGGGAATTAAAGGATATTTCCATATTATACCGTGTTCATCATAGTGTTGTTCGAGGTAGCAGGCAAGAATTCGTTCGACACCGATACCATAGCTCCCCATTATAATCGGATTTTCCTTTCCTTCCGCATCGAGAAATGTAGCACCCATAGCTGAGGAATATTTTGTGCCAAGCTTGAATATATGTCCAAGTTCAATCGCAGTAACAATTCGCAAAGGTGAAGAGCAGTTCGGACATTTTTCCCCTTCTTTTATCGTTCGCAAATCATAGAACTCCTCAATCTTGCAATCACGCTCGAAATCAATATTTTTGAAATGGAAGCCATCCTTGTTTGCTCCACTCACAAGACCATTAGCCCCTTTAAGTAAATTATCAGCTATGATTCTGAAATTTGTTTTGAGATTTACAGGACCAATTGAACCAGTGTTAGCACCGGTAAATTTTGCTAATTCTTCCGCTTCGGCAGGACGAAAATTATTAGTCTTAACAATACTCATTAGCTTGCTCTCATTCAGTTCGTCATTTCCGCGCATGAAAATCAGAATAGGTTCAGAATTCACAACATAAACAACAGATTTAGCTAATCGTTCTTCTGGTAAGCCGAATTGTTCAATCAAATCATCAATAGTTCGGGCATTAGGAGTTGCGAATTCCTCTATTTCAGGATTATCCGCCAATCTTCCGACAGGGGGAATATTTGAAGATGCCACTTCCAGATTAGCCGCATAGCCACAGTGGTCACAAACCACACAAATATCCTCACCTGCCTTTGATTCGACCATAAATTCCTGTGACTGTTTCCCGCCCATAGCACCGCTGGAAGCCCCGACAACAAAGTAATTCAAATGACATCTATTGAATATTTTCTTATAAGCCTCATAATGTTTTTGATATGCAATATCCAGCCCTTCCCAATTCGTATCGAGAGAATAGGCATCTTTCATCAGAAATTGCCTGCCCCGCAATACACCCGACTTTGGACGTGGTTCGTTCCGGAATTTATTTTGTATCTGGTACCAGATTTGAGGCATATCGCGATAAGATTTAATATGCTGTCTTGCATGGAAAGTAATAACTTCTTCATGGGTAGGTGCAAGAACAAGCCCATCCCTGTTTTTTATATGGAACATTACATCGCCCATTGCTTCAACTCTGCCGGTCTCCTCCCAAATTTCAATAGGATTCAGAGCCGGAAGCAAAAACTCCTGTCCTCCAATAGCATCTATTTCTTCACGTAAAATATCAATGATAATCTTTATTACTTTATATCCGGTCGGAAGCCATGAAAACACACCTGCCGCTACCTGCCTGACTAATCCTGCCCGAAGCATTAATATATGTGAGGGTATCTGTGCATCCGAAGCTATTTCCTTTAGTGTCGGCAAAAAATACTCTGATTGTCGCATAATCATCCTATATTTAAAATTTTATTAATCACTATGTTTCTCTATTAAAACAAACTGAAATATTATTTGATTAAATTTCGATGTATGAGTTATCATTTAAAAGAAATCCAATAAATATATTATTCAGATGAAGTATTGTCTCTATCTAATCTAATTTATATAATAAAAAATTTCAAAAACAGCCTTCCTGTTCAATTTTCTTTTCAGACACATTTTTATTCTTTCTGACAAAAACATTTACAATTTCCTTCATTGCTTCTATAAATTTAGTAATCTCATCATCAGTTGAAAAATAGGACGGGCTTACTCTGACAGTCCCCCATGGATAAACACCAAGAGGTTTCATAAGCAGAGGGGCACAATGTAAACCTGTACGAACAACGATATCATATGAGCTTTCCAATACATAGCCAACTTCTTCGGGCACCATTTTATCAACAGTAAAGCAGAAATTCGCAAAGCTGTTCTTGTCTGAAATAGTATAATTAGTAATTTCGGGATAATCTTTTAGTTCATTAATCATTCTTTTGACCATCGAGGCTTTATGTTCCCGGATGGAATCAACACCTTTTTCAAGAACGAATCCTACACCGGCGTTCAACGAAACAATCCCGGGCATATTGGGTGTTCCGGCTTCATAATATATCGGCATACCCGGAGGTTGAACAAGCACATCGCTTTTAATACCTGTCCCCCCTACCTTCAAGGGTTTTAAATTAAGCCCTTTTTTAATATATAACCCTCCTATACCCTGCAAACCATATAATGATTTATGTCCGGTGAATGCTAAGAGGTCAATATCCCAATCGCTGACATTTATCGGCACATTCCCGGAAGATTGCGAAGCATCAACAATTAATTTAGCACCATGTTCATGTGCAATCTTAGCAATAGCTTTTAAATCCAGAATTGAGCCTGTAACATTAGAGCTGTGATTGACAACAACAGCTTTCGTATTGTCTTTCATTGCTGCCTTGATGCTCTCAGGTGAAATATTAGAAGTAGCATCGCAATCAACAAAAGTTAATTTAATTTTGCCATCCAATTCAAGGTGTTTTAACGGACGGATTACGGAATTATGCTCTATCCCTGTTGTTACGACATGTGCCTTATAGAGTTCAAGCCCTTTAATAGCCAGATTCAGCGATTCGGTACTTCCTGATGTAAATACAATCTGTTCAGGTTCCGGTGCATTGAAAAGCTTTGCTAACTTCGTACGGCATGCAAAGGCTACATCTTCTTCTTCAAAGTCAAAACCCGCTCTTGCCGAATGAAAAGGAATCGAACTGATGTATTCTTTTACGGCTTCTATTACTTCAGGAGGTTTGGGAAAACTTGTCGCTGCATTATTAAAATATATCATACACTATTTTCAAAAATATTTTTAAATTATATAAATTTTATTATTTGAATAATTCAATCAAGCAAAATTCAAAAAAAATTTTTACAAAATTGAATATTTTTTTATTTATATGTGTTTTTTATTCGTATAATTGAGTTTTAAAAAATTAGCAAAAATAAAATTAACAGGTAAAATTAATGGCATCATCCGCATATTCTCAAAAATCTTATTTCGAGCTGTCGGAACATAACAACACACAGGTAGCTATTTTCATCATCCTGACTATCCTGTTATTTGTTTTTTCTTTTTGGCTTTTTCTGCCGGTTTTAAAATATTTTTTTATCAGTTTTTTAAATGGTCAGGTTTATAATGAAACAGGAAAATTTCTACCTTATTCTCCAGACTCTTTAGAACCGAAAAATGGTGTTTCTTATCTATTTTCCTGGGCAGTTGACATTTATAAAAATAAAGCTGTTGAAAACCGTTACTGGTTCGACCCGGTTGTAACTATCTTCCTGCAGGTAACTATGTTAAGCCTTTGTATTTCGATTATAATAACCTCACTTCTACCTGAAAAACTCGGTTACATGCGTCAGAAAATCGAACGAGAAATAATAAATACTATAGAAAGAATCACTCAAAATTTAAGTATTTCAAAATCTTCATCTGATAATGACAGTTTTATGGAAGAGATTATTTATTGGGATATTCGTAAAATTCAGGAATACGCCGAAGAGCTTAATATGACTTTTGAAGATTTGAAGACATTGCAGAAAGCTGTCAAATGGAAGTATGGCTCTATGGTTTACAGATTATTTCATATTAACGACGGTCTCAGGATGTATATGAGGTTCTATTTTACGATTCATTATAATAATACTATTCTTGGTTTTGTATATATAGGCGCCGCGATTCTAATCATTATAATTGGTATGAGAGGACTTAAATTTATCCCTCCCACACAGCCTTCAGCGGTGTTGTTCGCACTTAGCCTTGAATTTTCCCTGCTGATTACCTATGCTGTTACCCTTATGTACTCACGCCAGGAAGAAGAACAACCTAATGAAAAAATTACAGGCAAGCAAAGTGATGCAATCTTGCTGACAAAAGATTTCGGCAGTTCCAGGGACATTGAGAATTTATTAAGAGTTTTTATAAATAAACGAAGAAACTAACTAATTCTGAATTATGAGTTCTGAATTCTGAATTAATTAGATAAAATAATATAAGCAAATATCAATTCAATATAGAAGCTGGTACTACAGGAAGATAAAATGGGTTTACAGATTATAAGAGAAGAATTAAACGGATTAGTTTTATTACAACCAAAGGTATTCAGCGACGAAAGAGGATTCTTTATGGAAACCTATAAAAGTGATGATTTCTCTAAGCTTGGCTTGCCTATTGAATTTGCCCAGGATAATCATTCACGCTCAAAATACGGTGTCCTTCGCGGGATGCACTTCCAATTTAATCCGCCACAAGGAAAATTAATCCGAGTAACTCTTGGTAAAGCATTTGTAGCCGAAGTTGACATTCGCCATAATTCTCCTACTCTCGGCAAATGGATTGGATTCGAACTTTCAGAAGAGAATAAACAAATTCTCTGGGTGCCTCCGGGTTTTGCAAATGGCTTTGTAGCTCTTTCCGAATGGGTGGAAATGCAGTATAAATGCACTGCACTCTGGAATGGAGCCGGCGAATCAAACATACTTTGGAACGACCCCGAAATCGGAATTGACTGGCATATTGAAAACCCAATTCTTTCAGAAAAAGACAGAACTGCACAAACTTTAAAGGAGTGGCTAAAGAAAGAGGAAAGCAAGAGATTTAGTTTGTAAAGTTCTTAAAGTTTGTAAAGTTTGTAAAGCTTGTAAAGTTTATAAAGTTTGTAAAGTTTATAAAGTTATAAAGAAGAACGGGAATAAGGAAAAAGATTCGGATTATTTTCTTTATTTTGGAAAAAATGATGAAATAAGGTAATTCAAAATACATTATTCATAGGAAAAATTGAAAATAAGGTAATTTAAAATACATTATTCATAGGAAAAATTGAAAATAAGGTAATTTAAAATACATTATTCATAAAAATTGTAAATATAAAGTAGATTGAAATACATTAATAAATTAATAAATAAAGAACAAAAACACATTCGATAAATTGAGGACTTTATGAATCATTCATCCACAAATTTAAATAATATTTGATTTCGACCACCATTTTATAATCCTTTCTCCCCATATTAGCCTATCATTATATAAATTATCCTTATTTTTGTATTCTTAATTTTAGAAAAATATAAAATAGGTTAATAATGGACTCAAGATATAAGTCATATCAGACAATAGAAGAGCTGGCAAAGTATGCCGGTCAGGAAACGACTATCCGCGGATGGGTGTATAACCAACGCGGCAAAGGGAAGCTCTTATTCATAATAGTTCGCGATGGTACAGGTATCGTTCAATGTGTCGTGCTGAAAGGCAATGTCCCTGACGAAGCATTTGAAGCGGCTAAGAGCCTGACACAGGAATCATCTGTCATCGTGAAGGGAACGGTTAAGCTCGATGAACGTGCAGCAGGCGGCATTGAAATTGATGTTACAGACCTGCAGGTAGTACAGCTTTCTAAAGATTACCCGATAACTCCGAAGGAACACGGCGATTCATTTCTTATAGAGCATCGGCATTTGTGGCTGCGTTCCTCACGCCAGCATGCAATTATGAGGATTCGTGCCGCAGTAGTAAAAGCGATTCGTGACTTCTTCGATGGGAACGGCTTCAAACTGATGGATTCGCCTGAATTGACTCCAAACGCCTGCGAAGGCACTTCCACTCTGTTTGAAACAAAATACTTCGACCTTGGTACAGCATATTTATCTCAATCGGGACAGCTCTATGCAGAGGCTTCTGCTATGGCTTTAGGCAGGGTTTATACTTTCGGTCCTACTTTCCGGGCTGAACGGTCGAAGACAAGGAAGCACCTGACGGAATTTTGGATGGTTGAGCCGGAGATGGCTTATTTCGACCTTGACGATGATATGGATTTAGCGGAGGACTTAGTCGAGTATATCGTTCAGTACTGCCTCAAGACTTGTGCGAAGGAATTAGAGACTCTCGAAAGAGACACTACACAATTAGAAAAGGTAAAGCGTCCATTTTACCGAATCAGCTATTCGGAAGCTGTGGATTGGCTTACGGCACACCAAATCCCGCTCAAGAAGAAGGTTGACGGACAGGAGATTGATATTCTGCCTTTCCCCTGGGGCGAGGACTTCGGCACAGTGCAGGAAGAGGCTATTATGGAGCAATTCGACAAACCCTGCATCATCCATCGCTATCCTGTCGAGGCAAAAGCATTTTACATGAAGCGCGACCCTGAAAATCCCAAAGTAGTCCTTGCAATGGACATGCTCGGTCCCGAAAAGGCAGGCGAACTAATCGGTGGAAGCCAGCGCGAAGACGACCATGACAAGCTGTTGGAGCGAATCATTGCTTCCGAACTGCCTGTAGAGGCTTTCCAATGGTATCTCGATTTACGCAAGTACGGCTCAGTGCCTCACAGCGGCTTCGGGCTTGGCGTCGAGCGAACCGTTAAGTGGATTTCCGGTGCTTCGCATATCAGGGAAGTAATTCCATTTCCAAGGATGATATATAGAATAGTGCCGTAATTCAGTTAGGATTGTGGAGTTAGGAATTAGGAGTAGTAAAGATAAAATAACAAGAGAAGATAAATTTAGAGTAAGAGGTAAAACTTGGTTGGGCAGAAAATCAAAATTGCTTTCAAATTAATTCTCCTTTCTATTCTTTTAAGAAGAATATTTTAGTTCAAATCTATACATTTTGTTTACTATGATATGTAAACTTCTCTAAAAGCGGGTCTACACTCAAACCTCGCTTCCATTCCTCTTAAATAAAAACCAACCAAATATAACTGCTAACTGCTCACTCCTAACTGCTAACTTTTTATTTCTTGCACCCAACGGAAAATATCTCGATTCAAAATCAAATTCGTTGTCCATGAATCCCAAACGTTCTTGCATATTTCCAAGTGAGAC
>JBEKWK010000016.1:0-15891 GCA_049513175.1 FCB group bacterium | reverse complement strand
TCATTTAGACACTAATGCAATGCAAAAAAGAGATGCGAATATTGCAATAGTTAAAGTACCTGACAAAAGATTAGATGAGTTGACTGCGATTTTCAATCCTAAGAAAAAGGTAAACGCCGTTATTGAAATTGTTGACATAGCTGGCGTTCAAAAAGGAGACCATAGTTCCTCATCTTTCTCTTCAAATTTTCTGAGTAAAGTAAAAACAAACGATGCTCTTATTCATGTTGTAAGAGGTTTTAATGATGAAACAATTCCTCATGTTGACGGTAGTATAAACATAATTCGTGATATTAAAACTCTCGATGAAGAGTTTATATTTTCCGACATGGCTTTCGTCGAAAACCGTCTCGAAAAACTTGAAAAAGAGATGACAAAGCCTAAGCAAAAAGAGATGGCATTGAAAGAAAAAGAATTTATTTTAAAATGGAATGACGCTTTGCAAAATGAAAAATCATTGAGAGAAATTGAAATGCACGATGAAGAATCAATGTATGCTAAAAATTATCAGCCGCTAAGTGCCAAGCCACTATTAATAGCGATAAATTTAGACGAAAATGATATTGCACGGTCTGAAGAAATAGTCAATTCGGTAAGAGAAAAAATAAAAGGGAGGAACATTATAATTGAACCATTTTTTGCTAAAATTGAGTTGGAATTAAGTTCATTGGATGAAGATGAAAAACCGATTTTTATGGAGGAATACGGTATTAAGGAATCTGCGTTATCGCGATTAATAAGAAGCGCATATCGTTTACTTGGTCTGCAGTCATTTTTTACAGTGGGCGAGGACGAATGCAGAGCCTGGACGATAAAGGTTGGTACTACCGCACAGGAAGCAGCAGGAGTGATTCATACGGATTTTTATAATAAATTTATTCGGGCTGAGGTTACATCTTATAATGATTTCATGAAATACGGTTCTTTTGCCAAATGCAGAGAGCATGGAGTTTTTAGATTGGAAGGCAAAGAATATATAGCTAAGGACGGGGATATTATTCATGTCAGGCATGGATAAGCAAATTATTCTTCCACATAAATCAAATTTGCTTTTATCAATTTAGTATAAATATGCTGTTAAAAAATAATAAAAAAATATTAAGGAAGACATATAATTTTTTATTCAAAATTTTATTTTTATCAGTTATATTTTTTATACTGTTTTTAAATTCAGCTCAATCACAATTAAGCATTTTCCCTGTTTTTGGCGACACTCTTCAGAACACTGTTAACATTGGAACAGAGAAAATTGTAAATTCATTTATTTTTACCGGGAATTTATTTAATAAATTCGATTTGTCTTTTGGCAGGTTGACAATTAATCAGACCTACCGGGGTAATGCAATTCAAACAAATATAAATGCTTTCAGAGATGACGAGAAATTAAATGTTGAGTTGAACATACCCGTTACAAAAAATATATCCGAATTTGATTCTCTCAACTGGTTGTATTCCGCCGATTCCCGTTCCATCGGGATTAACAAACTGGAACGCCTTAACGGCAAGGTAGGATTAAGCTATAATTTTACAAATAAAACTTTTTTTGAATTTTCAGGCGGTGTTGAAAGAAATAATCAAGTCGGTGTAACCTCAATAGGTCCTATCTTTAATACAATGGGAAACCTCTCGAATTTCCAGATTGAAGATGTTCGCATTAATTCAAATATCTGGGGTGAATATATGAAATTGAATTATGACAGGCTCAATGCGGATTTGGATTGGAGGCTTGCAGTAACAAAATCTTACGACCCCGATAATAATATAAGTTTTGATGCCGGATATAAGCTGCTTAACAGGGATTTTTTATCAACGTTTGCAAATGACACAACCGGTAAGCTTATAACTGAAGGCAGATTCGATAATATTGAAAGAGCAGACCTGAACGTTAATTTCAGTCTTTCAAGTAATTTTTTCGGAGCTATAGATTTATCATTCAATAATGAGAATGTTGACAAATCATATAAAATATATTTGCCGGATAATCCTATTTCAGGCGTTCTGGAACGGTTGAATGTTTTTCAATACAACATTAGTATCGAAGGAAAAATGAAGCTGTCAAACTATGTTCAGAATGCGGTTTTATCCTTTGAGACCAGGAACGAATCAAATAAAATAGATAAGAAATATAATATTGATGATTTCGATTTACAAAATTTAAGGAGTATAGATAATCAACGCGACAATATTTCGTACAGAACAAGATTTTATACAAAGATTGATTGCAAGCCTTTCAGCAGGGATTCTTTCAAATTCAACTATGCCGTATCACTGTTCCAATATGACACTCCAAGCCCGTTAAATTTTGATGACAGGGATGAATTCAATACCATAATTAACGGCACATATTCTCATATCTTCACAAGCAATCTGAATGCCTCAATTACAGCAGAAATACAGTTTAATCATCTCGTATTTTTAAAAGCCGAAAGAAGTGCGATGAATAACTGGAACAGAATTTTTCGTATCAGCCCTTGTGTGCAGTACACTACTAATTCATTTATGATGATGCCTCAATTTGAAGTCCTCTCAAATTATACGGTATATGATTTCGATACTATTACTCCCGGTTTAAAAAGTTTCAGTTACAGGCAGATTGGATACAAAGATTCTATTTTTATTTATTTGGGAAAAATGTTTAGTTTGCAAACAAATATAAATATTCGTTATTTTGAAAGAGGAATATTTGACTGGAAGTCTTTTTCAGAGACTCCGCAAAATCAAAATTTTGAACAATTTACCCGTGTTCTTTTAATTAAAAATTTTTCTCCCGGTATGTTTGCCGGATGCGGTGTTAAGTATTACAGGCTTATGCAGGGAGATATTGCTAATGGAGCTAATATAGTGAATGAAAACAAATATTCACAGATTTCAATAGGTCCTGAAACCATATTCCGTATTCAGTTTAAATCAGGCTCCAGCCTGACATTCGACGGATGGTATGAGTTGCAGAATGTTAATTATATTTATTATACCAAAATTCCTAATTTTTTAATTCTTACATCAATACATTTTTGAGAGAATAAATGGAAAAACCATTACTTGTTATCCGAAAATCATTAATAAGCGAAAGAAAATCCGTAAGACAGGTTGAAAAAATTCTTATTGATTTCAAGAACAAGGTTTCCATCTCAGAGGAAATTTATTTTAAACTCCTTATAGCAATAACAGAGGCTGTCAATAATGCCATAATTCACGGTAATCGCACAAGCTCAGACAAAATAGTTAAATTGATTATAGAAGCTTATGAAAATGAAATTTTAGTAATTGTATCGGATGAAGGAGAAGGTTTTGACCCTGATAATCTTGAAGACCCGAGAGTACCCGATAACCTTCTCAAAGAAAGCGGCAGAGGTGTTTTCATTATGAAAGAAATTTCCGATAGTATTGATTTCTCAGTTACCCCGAATGGTACTGAAGTGAAAATGCAATTCTCTTTAAAAACTTAATTTTTCAAGATTATGGTAGCAGTTATGGCATTGAACCGCATTAACGAAATTGAAATAATACGAAAAAGTATAAGTCTTCCAATCCGGGAGCCTGATGCAAAAAACATTATACTGATTAATGGATCGTTTGGAATCGGGAAAACTTTCTTGGTCAACCAACTTGAAGATGAAATAATTTCAAAAAAAATTGCCGATGCTGTTATAAAGTACGACAGGACTGAAGATATTTTTTGCATACCTGATTTAGTTAAAGCCATAGCCCTGAGTTTTCAGGCTTCCGAGGATTCGGATAAACAAATAATTTGGACTGAATGTTTCTATAATCAGGACAGATTTTTGAAATTGATGACTTATCTTAAAGATAATAATGAAGATTTGTACAATGAATTATTAAAAAAATTAAAGTTAATATCCGAAGCCGAATTTTATATTTTTAACAAAAAAAAGGATGATGAAATTTCTGATTTAAACTTAGATGCCGAAATTAATGAACTGCTGGATAACAAGGGTGACAGGCGGCTGGTAATCAACACAGGAGATGTGCTTGCCGAATCAATAATTGTTGATTTAATGAATTATTATTATCCTTTCAATTCTAAAACAAGTACTTTTGAAAATCACATAAATCCTGAACCAAAAAAAATTGTATTTTTATTTGATAACATTGAAAGAATTAATTGGTCTTTATGGAACTGGATAATAGGCAGTTTAATTCCATATTGTACCGAAAAGAAATTTTCGGATTTCATTTCCTATGATATTTCCAATTCAGTTCAATCGGCAAATGTTTCGGATTATTTTGATTTCCGATTTATTGTTTCATGCAGGGAAAATTTAGAAATCAAAAAAAATATTACTGGATTATCTTCCATTTCCGAGAGATATACCAATATAACACTTCAGCCTTTTTCAAATGATGAAACACAGGAATTTCTGCAAAATGAAAATATAAATAATAAAAATATTCTTGATGAAATTTATAAATTGTCAAAAGGGGTACCGTATACATTATCTTTAGTCAGCGATTCATATAAATTAGGCACAATAGAAGAAGATAAAATTTCAATTAATGAAAAAATGTCAGATGCAATTTTATCTTCAAAATCAGAAGAAGAAAAGGATTGGATAAGATGTATTGCATTCCTCGATAAATTCGATGCTATTGCTTTGCGGTGTTTTCCGCAAATAAACCAATATTATAAAGAGGTATTCAGTTATTTTCAAAATTGCAATGAATTATGTATTCAGGATAATGCTAATAAAAATAAATTAATGTTGAATGATAATTATAAATCAATTATCAGGGATGCTGTAAAATCAGAATCAACCCAATTGGCAAAGGAATACGAACATATAGCAGAAACATATAACAATTGTTCCTCCATAGCCGACCAACTCACTGAAGATGAATTCAATGTTGTCAGAAATCTTGCATATTTTAAATGCTTCGATAAAAAAACCGCACTTGAAAGCACATTCAAATCAGATGTACTTTTGGCAAAAAATTTTATAAATAAATTCCCGGATTGGTTTGTTCAAAACACTTATACATTATCTTTAAAAAAAGATTATTCGGAGCGTTTGATTAAGTATAATAAATTAGCTGACAATATTAAGTACGAACTGAAAATTGATTTGATTAAGGATGCATGGGAAGATTATTCCCAGGAAACATCCAACAAAGTGCAATCTTTGGAAAATGACATCAAAAAAATCAATGATACTGTTGAAGAAATTCAAAACGATATAAAATTTCATAAAAAAAATTATCTTAATGACCAAGGCAATTATTTCGATATTGAAAATAAATTAACAGGACTTCGCAATAAATTAGCAGAATTTTCCAAGAAGAAATACCTCCATTCAGCATTTGTTAGTATAGCTATAGGTGTAATTCTTGTCGCTATAGGGTTTTTCTTCCCCGATTTATTCAAAGACTATTATGTTCGCCATGAGGAACTTTTAACACATCTGCAAAACGGAGTTTATATTGCTTCATTAGTCTGCTGTTTCATTGCATTGATTTACTTTTATAATGAAATAAAGTTGAGAATGAATAAAGATGAAATCAATAAAATTAAGGCGGAAATAAATAAATATGAAAAAGAGAACAGCCGCCTTGAAGAAACTATGCTCCATAACCAAAATGCTTACACTCAATCCGAAAATGAACTCGAAGAGCTGAATTTCAAGCTCATCCTGCTAAATAAAGAATTGCATACACAAAAGGAAATATTAGAAGAAAGCTTTATATAGAATTTTTATCTCTTAGATTAAACGATTGTGTAAGAATAAAGGAAACTTTAAGGTTGTCATTCCAACGAAAGTTGGAATCCATAAATCAGTATGAATACTGGATTCCCGCTTTCGCGGGAATGACATAATATTCATTTTTTAAGGATAAAGTCTTATTAATTTCCAGTAATCTTTCTCTTTAATATATTGAATTCTGTCATGTAGCCTGTTAAGCCGTCCCTGCCAAAATTCAAATTCTGCGGGTATTAACCTGTAACCGCCCCAATATGGAGGGAGCGGTACATTGAGAGGATATTTTACCATTAGCTGAGCTACCTGCCTGATAAGAGTGAACCTGCTTTTTAAGGGTTCGCTTTGCCTGGAAGCCCATGCACCAAGCCTGCTGGTATAAGGTCTTGTCTGGAAATAATCATCGGATTCTTTTTGTGTTATTATTTCTACTTTCCCTTGTATTCGGACTTGTCTTTCAAGCTTATCCCAGAAAAATAAAATTGAAGCTTGGGGATTTTCTAATAATTCTCTCCCTTTTCTGCTTTCATAATTCGTAAAGAAAACAAATCCCTTTTCATCAAAATGTTTTAATAATAACATACGCGATGACGGCTTTCCGTCTTTAGTTGAAGTGGACAAAGCGAATGCATTCGGGTCGAGCATCTCTACATCAATTGCATCCCGGAACCACGATTGGAATTGTTCAAACGGATTTTGTACGGCACTGTTTTCATTAAAAGAATATTTATTATAATCTCTTCTTAGTGCGGATATGTCTTCTTTTTTTTCCATAAATAAAAATCAATTGATAACCAAAATATCGTGTCTGTCACAAAAGAAGAAATATTTTGGGCTGTCATTCTGAGCGAAGCGAAGAATCCATTAATTTTAGATTTTAGATTCTAGATTTACGATTAAAAGGATTAAATCTAAAATCGTAATTCTAAAATCGTACATTAATATGGATTCTTCACTTCACTTCGTTCCGTTCAGAATGACTCTGTTGAGACATCCCTGTAATCTAAGCTAATATTTTCCCTTAAAAAATTCTTATTTAACAACCTCCAAAGGTGCAATAATGTTCCTTCCTGAACTTAACATCTGTATATAATACATGCCTGTACTTAGTCCAATACTGTTAAATTCAGTGTTGTAAGTCCCAGCTTCTAATCTTTCATTTGATATAGTAGCAACCTGAACACCTAAAGTATTGAAGATTTTTAAAGTAACGTTGCCGGACTTCAAAACTTTGAATATTATATTCGTAGAATTTGAAAACGGATTCGGATAAATACTTAATAGGTTGGTATTTGTATTATCCTGTACTTCAATAACCGGAGTCGTATTCGTTTTAAATCGTCCGGGGGAAGACCAGCCGCTCGCTCCTGCAATGTTTGAACTCTGTATATGCCAATAATATTGAATATCCGGCGAAAGGTTCCCGGCAGGGACATGGTATACTGTATCGGGAATATCTGTTTTTGCATACACAGTTGCACCAGACTCAAAGCCGCTTGAATTGGAAATCTCAAGGTTATAGCTTGTTGCGTTAGCCGCAGCATACCACATTAAATCAGGTGTTGTAGATGTCGTAATTCCCTGGACAGGAGAAACCACCAGCGGAACATCAGGCATTACCAATTCAGCAGTATGAAATCTTCTCATTGTTGACCAATCGCTGTTCCCTGCATTATTTACCGATTGGACACGCCAATAATACTGAGTGTTGCTTGCGAGAATACCTGCAGGTATCTGGAAAGAAGTACCGCTTATATCTGTTTTAGTAAAGGTTATCATATCTGCTTCAAATCCTGTAGAAGTAGAAATCTGAAGATTATAATTTAGTGCATTTGAGGCGGCAGTCCAGTTGAAAGTCGGTGTAGCATTGGTTATTTCTCCTACAAGAGGAGATACTAGTTGTGGAATATCAGGCAGTGCCTCACCTGTCGTAAAGCTCCAGACAGGTGACCAGCCGCTTTCACCGCCGCCGTTGTCCGCAGCTACTTTCCAATAATATTTAGTGTTGGATTCGAGAGATGACAAAGGATAAGAATAATTTGTAATATTGGAATTATCAAGTACTGATGGGGACAAGGTAGCGGATTTAGATATTATTAAATGATAATTGTTTGCTCTCTGTGCCGGATTCCACTGAATATTCGAACTTAAACCTACATTTGTTGAACCATTTGCAGGAATATACTGAACAGGAACATCGGGTATCTGTGGAGTTGCTGCTTTTAAAGTAAAAGTATATGTATAATCTTTTGAATTTCCATTATATACTACATTTTTTATAGTTACAGTATATGTAATATTATCGGCAATATTTGCCTGCCAAGACAAACAATTAAATACTTCGCCCCAACCATCATTATTTGTAGTAATACCACTAACAATAACGGGGTTATTATTAGCATCTTTCATTTCTACAGTAGTTTTACTGTAATCTACTTTTTGATCGTTAGCATAATTTTGCTTATCAGGAAAAGCAGAGAAAGATAGCATCCATCCTTTAAGAAATAAATCGGTCGGGTAATTCCCATAAGGATATGCAACGTAATCCATATTCCAATCGCTTAAATCCTGATGAGTAGCATTAAAAACTTTAAGGGCGGCTGCCCAGTTGTAGGGCCATTGTCCCCCTGTTTTTGGTGTACCGTCAACTCTACCAAATGATATTGTGGCAAGAAAGGGATTAATTATTGCCCTTCTATGCCCTAAAACAACAGTATTATTATCAATCATCCAATCAGTAACAGCATCTGTTGATGGTCCAGCCATACTTGCATCACTTCCCATAGCAATATAAAGATTTGATTTACCTGCTCCTGTATTACCATTATCAGTATAGCAGTACATTGAAGAAGATGGAGTGTGAGTTAAAGTTGCATTAGCCGCCATAATCAAAGCCGCCGCAGAGGTTAGATTATCGTCTGCGATATTATAAGTTACCGGTTTTAATCCATGTATTGCCCTTATTTGATTGATATATGTCAGAACTGCCTGTTTTTCCGACATTTTTAATGTACCTGCATTGCAATTTGCTATATCCGGCTGCACATCATAATATTGGCTATAATCTGTTATATTGTAATTATTATTCTGAGAGAATAAATTACTTTTCCCTGAAATAAAAATTAGAAAAATAAAAAATAATAATGTTAAAAATTTTGTGTCAATATTGCTAAACATCTCTTTTCTCCTTAACTAAAAATCATTTTAAAATTTATTTTATAATACTCATCACACCTGTCTTTGATAAACCCGGCGTGAATAATTTATAATAATATATGCCGTTCGGCAAACCGTTATTTACAAATTCAATTCTATAAGTTCCGGCATCCAAAAATTCATTCAGAATTGTTGATACTTCCACACCCAGAGAATTATATAATCTGACTGACACAAAATCCGAAGTCAAAACTTTAAAAACAATATTCGTTCTGTCAGAAAATGGATTAGGATAATTTTGTATCAGATATTCATTATCAATACTATGAGCATTTATTTCATAAACCGATACTTTACCATTTCCGGTTCTGAATCTGTACTTTAATGATTCACCGGTTCCCAATATATTTTGGGAAGTAATCTGCCAGAAATATTGTGTATTGGAATCAAGTACACCTGCAGCTACTTTATATGTAGTATCTGTCAGAGAAGATTCACTAAGAATTATATCCTCCGGATTAAAAAATTGAGTGCTTGATATTTGAAATTTATATGATGAAGCATTCGTTGCACGACTCCATATAAAGGTCGGTGTAAGAGTCAAATCCTGCTGACCAGAAGGAGGAAATACCAAATCAGGTTTTCCCGGCACCGATAAAGCAGTAGTAAAATTCCAGACATCAGACCAGCCACCGGAACCACCATCATTAATTGCTTCCACTCTCCAATAAAATGTTACATTAGCATCGAGTTCGGGCATCGGGCTTGAAGTTGCATTTATACTATCTCTGTCTATGGTTATTCCGCTTGAGAAATCATTCGTCTTGGCAACCATTAGATGATAATAATCGGCTCTGTCCGCAGGATTCCAGGTTAATACCGGGTTCACTTCGGTACCTTGTGAGTTATTCAAAGGTTGAACCAATGCAGGTATATTCGGAGCCTGTATATTTGCCGTAAAGCTCCAGACCGTTGACCAGGGACCCGCTCCACCTTCGTTCAAACCCTGCACCCTCCAATAGTAAACAGCATTTTTTTCAAGAGACGAAGTGTTATAAAACACGGCGGAAATATCACTTTTATCAACATTAACATCACTCGAAAAATCCTGGGTCTTTGAGACCTGTAAATGATAATGGTCTGCCCTTGCCGCTGCAGTCCACCTTAACTTAGGCTTTAAGCCTACATACTGAGCCTGGTTTGCAGGTGAGGATAATACCGGTGCCTCAGGAGCAAGCACACCTGCCCTGAAGCTCCAGGCAGGAGACCATGAGCTTGTACCGGCATCTGCGAAAGCCTGGACTTTCCAATAATAGGTTGTATTTACATCGAGATTTGACAAAGCATAGGTATGAGTTGTAACATTATTATTACTGATAATCGTATCAGTGGAAAAGTCACTCGCTTTAGAAACAATAAGCCAATAACCGTCGGCATTACTTACCGAATCCCAGACTAATTGGGGGTTTCTGCCTGCATACTGTTCGGTATTTTCAGGCAATTGTAAATTCGGCATAACAGGTGCAGGCAAGTTTTTATTATTAAGCTCAAACCAATATGTATAAGGTGTGGTTTGTGCTACACCATTCACTTTAACATTACTTATAGTTACATTATACCTTTTATGGTCAACCAAACCTGCAGCTTTCCATCTCAGACAATTAGGCAACCCGCCTACACCGAACAAAACATTATCAGTTTCGAGGTTTGAAACTGAAACAGTATTGTTCTGGTCATCTTTCATATCAATAGTCACGCCGCTATAATCAACTAAACCATTATTTCTCCATCCGCTTTTGTCATATATCACCTGAAACGAGAGGTAAAAACTTTTATCAACATAAGCTATAGGATAATTCTCAAAAGGATAAGCTATAAAATCTCCCTGAAAATTCGAAGTTGAAAAATCATTGAAGATGAAATATACGACCTGGGAAGAGACATAAGTATATTGAGATGTAACCTTTGGTTTACCGTCTGACCTCCCGAAGGAAATTCCCTGTAAAAACGGGTTTAGTATCGCACGCCTGTATATCGCATCAAAAGCACCGCCAAAAGTAACATTAGAAGATATTAAAAAATATTCAAGTGCCTCGGTTGGTGGAATAACAATACTTGCATCATTAAACATCAGAGAATAATTAATAGCTTGCGGATAGATTGCCGCACCTGCTCCATCATAACATTGCCAGCCGGTAGCAGGTTGTCCAAGGTCATTATTTGCTGTTGCCATCAGTGCAAGTTTTAAAGTGTTCGGGTCATCATTGACGCTGTAGCTGACCGGACTAAGATGGTGTATCCCCCTTACAAGATTCATATAGTTCAGAAATTCCTGCTTCGTAGAATCTTTAAGCTGACCGGGATTGCAATTTGAAACGTCGGGTGAAGTAGTATAATACTTGTCCCAGCCCTGCGTCAAAGGTGAATGTTTCTGTGAAAAAAGCTGAGATGAAATCGTTACCGATAGTAAAAGTCCAATAAAAGTTGCAAATAAGATTTTTTTAAAAAAGTGTAGTTGTGTTTTCATTTTACACCTCTTGAATAACAAAGTATTAAATAATCAAAATCAATATCTAAAAAGCATTTAGTTTAGTTTGTAAAATTAAGAAATTTTAAATTAATAATTCTTTCTTTATGATACATTTTACAATAATTCTTCATGTATTTCAACGTTTAAACGAAGGATTAATTATAGAAAAAAAAATGAAATTAAATATCTGTATCCAATGAAATTTTAGTGCTAACAAAATCTTTATTAATTTCGTGCAAAAATTTTAAAGAAATTTAAGTAATATATAGAGGACTAAATGAAAAACGATTTTTCACCGCAAACTCTTTACAGGCTCCCTTGGAATTTAGCAGATAATGCTATATCATGGCTGGAGCCTACAAGTAAATGTAATTTATATTGTGACGGATGCTATCGTGAAAACCGCCCTACATCTCACAAAACAATTGAAGAAATCAGCCATGAACTGGATGTGTTCGAAAAAAACCGTAAGACTGATAGTATTTCTATTGCCGGTGGCGAACCTTTAACTCATCCTCAAATACTGGATATTGTTAAATTGGTTAAAGCAAAAGGTTGGAAACCTGTTATTAATACAAATGGTGCCTTGCTTACAAAAGAACATTTAGTTGAGCTTAAAAACGCAGGTGTATTCGGGTTTACATTCCATATTGACAGCGGGCAGACCAGACCTCACTGGAAAGACAAAACTGAACTTGAGCTTTGCGAGTTAAGGCTCCATCTTGCTCAAATGCTTGCCGAAGTCGGAGGTCTTACCTGCTCTTTCAATGCAACAGTTTATCCTGAAAATATAAAATATATTCCTGAACTCGTCAAATGGGCACAGGAGCATATAGACATCGTCCATTCTATGGTATTTATAATTTACAGAATGGCAATTACAGGAAAAGATTTCGACTTTTTTGCAGGTAATAAACAAGTTCACTTTGAAGATGTCGGCTATTCCACTAATGATGAAGGTCGAAGGACAGATGTAAAATCTTCGGAAATAGTTGATGAAATCCGTAAAATATATCCTGATTTCATGCCCTGTGCATTTTTGAATGGCACTGCCCAGGCAGATTCATATAAATGGCTGCTTACAGGAAGAATTGGAAACAAGCATCAAATATTCGGTTATGTCGGCTCCCGTTTTATGGAAATAGTACAAACTTTCAAGCATATATTTACTGGAAGCTATCTTGCTTATGGTGAACCACAATGGCAAAAGCGGGGAAGATATTATTTCTTGTTTTCTCCATTAGATAAAGGTATCAGGAATACTGCACGAAATTATTTCAGAGCGTTCATAGATAACACAAAAGCATTTTTCAGCAGAGTTTATTATCAAACCATTTTAATTATACAGCCCTCTGAATACTTTGCAAACGGCGATACAAACATGTGCGACGGATGCCCAGACATTACGGTTTGGAACGATAAGCTAGTATGGTCATGCCGTCTCGAAGAGCAGTACAAGTGGGGGCAAAATGTAAGAGTGGTGCCGAAAGAAAATATATTGTAAAGGAACTATTAAAATTTATCATATATTTTTTCGTTACTAATAAAAATAATATTTATATACAAGAGGTGATTATTATGCTTACTACATATCAAATAAATTCTGATGAATTGGATAATAAACTAATAAATTTAATTAAATCAAATTTTCCGAACCAGGAACTTTTTATTGATGTTTATCCATTGGAAGAACTGAATATGGATATAAAGGAAATTACCAATCCAAAGATTATCGAGAGAATAAAAGATATAAAAGCTAATAAAAATCTTATTTATCCAAATATTAATCTGTAATAATGCAGTTACTTGCTTTTCATTTTACTCAAAGATATTTTACGTCATACCTTCAAAAGAGCATTACCAATAAATTTCATTAAAGCCTCTAATCATTAATTTGTTATCTCCCCTTTCTTTTTTCCTATGTTTTTCCTACGCTTTTCTTTATTTTGCCAAACTTTAATTTAAGGAATTTTAAATAATTAATATTCAGGTGCTATGAATCTTACAACAATGAATGCCCAGGGGGAAGCTAAAGCCATTTTCCGGTGGATGGTACTGATTTTTGTCAGTGTGGTTATTGGAACAAATTATTATGTATATGACGCAATGTCGTCTATCAAATCTGTCATGCAATCCCAGCTTGGCTTCAGCTCTACAGATTACGGTCTTATCGTGTCATTTTATTCTGTCCCAAATACATTTTTGTTAATGGCTATTTTCGGTGGAATAATTCTCGATAAATGGGGCATTCGGAAAACAGGATTCCTATTTTTAACGTTTTGCGTACTAGGTACTTTCCTCACAGCTTATGGTGCAAGCGGCTATTTCCAACATGGCGGTTTTGGTCATGGATTCTTCAGTTTATTCCTGACAAAATTCTCACCTGAATTAAAAATAATGATGCTCGGTCGGCTGCTCTTCGGACTTGGTGCGGAAACCAGCATTGTTGTTATAAGTAAAATTATAGTGAAATGGTTTAAGGGGAAAGAACTTGCCTTTGCTTTTGCAATCAATCTCGCAATAGCGAGACTCGGCACAGCCGCCGCATTGATATTCTCACCCGTATTCATAGACCCGGCTTCGATAGCGACATATTTAAATAGTATGAGTGGCATTACAAAAACAATTTTCTCCCCATTTGTAGGATTGTTAGGTTCATTAAGCCAGGGGAGCTACAATCTCTTCGGCTGGACAAGTGCCATTTGGATAGCGGCAGTACTTATGGGTGTAGGTCTGGTTTTCTTCGTCATATATATGTTCTTCGATAAATCTTATGAAAGAATAAATGAACAAGGACGATTACTTGCGCCTGATGAAGAGTTCCATCTTAAAGATATTTGGGATTTGCTAAAAAACAAAGCTTTTATTTACATTTCACTTCTTTGCGTTACTTTTTATTCGGCAGTATTCCCATTCCAGGCATATTGTCCGGATTTACTTCATAATAAATTCGGCGTTTCGATAGGCATGAGCGGCACTCTTACAAGTCTAATCATCTGGGGCACAATTGTTTTCACCCCACTTTTTGGTGGCTTCGTTGACAGAAAAGGTAAAAGAGCATCACTTATGTTTATCGGGTCTTTTCTTTTAATCTTTGTTCATTTAATATTATCGCTAACATACTTCACACCATATATTGCAATGTTCATACTTGGAATTGCCTTTTCTTTAGTACCTGCGGCAATGTGGCCCGCAGTAGCCTTGATTGTCGAAGAAAAGAAGCTGGGTACTGCTTACGGCTTGATGACATCAATTCAAAATCTTGGGTTATCTGCTTTCCCGTTTCTTGCTGGCGTGATACTTGACAAAACCAATACCGGTATTTCTCAACAGATGCTCGATACAGGAAAAGCTACATTAAATTATACTTATACTATTTTAATGTTTGCGGGTCTGGGTATTATTGGATTTCTATTTGCATATCTGCTAAAAAGAGAGGATGGAAAATCCGGGAATAGACTGGAGTTTAAATAGACTTAATCACAAAATATATTTAATAATTTTAAATTAATTTGGTAATTTAATATTAATGTTTATTAACAATACCACATCAAAGTGGTATAATGATTTTTCGGTGAACAACAATATTTATCGGATGCATATATGTATGATACAAATGATTTGGATAAAATAAAGGAACTGGTATTAAGTTTAGTATTTAATGCAGAAGATATTATTTTGTTTGGTAGCTATGCCCGTGGAAATGCGAACAGTGATAGTGATTTGGATTTTGCTATTTTAACGAAATCCGAAATTGAGCGAAGTGAGAAATTGACTCTTCTGGCAAAAATTCGACGTGCCATTGCAGTTCTTGGATATAATGCCGATATCATAATAAAAAATAAAAATGTCTATTTAAGTGAAATATCTTTACCTACTCTATCCAGAACCATACAAAATGAAGGTAAATATATATGGTCAAGAACTTAAAAGAAATTGTCCAAAAATGGCTTATCAAAGCCGGTAATGATTTTAAAACCGCTGAACAAGGTTTTAAAGCCGAGGAAATAATTACTGATACTATATGTTTTCACTGTCAGCAAGCCGTCGAGAAATATCTGAAAGCATACTTAGTCAGCAAAAATATTTCACCTGAAAAAATCCATAAAATTGAGCTTTTATTAGAGCAATGCATTAAGATTGATCCCTCGTTTGAAGAATTGAACGGGATTGAAATACTGACTGAATATGCGGTTGAACTTAGATATCCTGATGACTTTATCATACCCTCGCTTGAAGAGGCGGAAGAAGCTTTCAAACTTGCAAGAAAAGTAAGATTATATATTATTAATATATTTAATAGGAAAGAGAATATAATATTATAATATTTAATTTATTAATGTAAATTAATCGTAATATTAAATTTAAGTTTTTTATTGGCTTTTGTATAAGTAAAATTAATTTAAAAAATTGATATCAGAGAATATTAAAGTTTGTTTTCACCTCTTAACTTCTCAATTTCTATTTAACCATTATATAACTAATCCTTTTTTT
>JBEKWK010000015.1:0-15939 GCA_049513175.1 FCB group bacterium | reverse complement strand
CATTTAACATTGTTAATCCCGTATTTTTTACTGTCCAACTATTTCCGTTGTCAGTAGATAAAAATATTCCAGTTTCCCATCCTGTTATGCCAATAAAAATATTATTTCCAGCTACTAAAATTGACTTAACACCAAAAGACATTGTATTCCCCAATCCTGAATTTTTGGGTATCCAACTATTACCCATATCTGTGGATAAAAATATTCCACCGCCACCTGTACCTGCAAAAATATTGTTACCGCTTATTGTTATAGAATAAACATTTTTTGCATTTAATCCAGAATCTTTTTCAATCCAACTATTACCCAAATCTGTAGATAAAAATATTCCATCATTCGTACCTACAAATAAATTAGTTCCATCTATGGCTATTGTATTAATATATTGGTTCGTTAATCCTGAATTTTTAGCTGTCCAATTATCGCCTAAATCTGTAGATAAAAATATTCCATCATTCGTACCTACAAATAAATTATTTCCATCAATGGTTATTGTATTAACATTTTGGTTCGTTAATCCTGAATTTTTTGCTGTCCAGTTATCGCCTAAATTTGTTGATAGAAATATTCCAAAACCTGTACCAGCTATAATATTGTTGCCTCTTATTCCAATCGCATTAACATGTCCTTGATACATTCCATTATTACAAGGTTCCCACTGGGCAGTAAGCTTTAAACTGATTACGCAAAATAATAATATTAAAATTACAAGCAGTTTTAATGAGGAATTTTTCATGTTAGTTTCCAATTATAAATTGAAATATTTTTAAATTTATTCTGGTTACTAAGCTCCTGCTTAGTAACCTTTACATTCCAAAGCCGGAGCTTTGGAACGAGATGAAAAAAGTTTTTTCAAATTTGTACAATCTATATATACAAATGACACAGATTTGGGAAAAAGGTCTCAAAATATTTTATAAAAGTAAATAATTTTTTTATAAGATGGGATTATTATTTCTGCCTCGCTTTGCCTAAAGCGTTAATAGGGGATTTTACACAAATTTTGATTTTTCGAGTGGAAGAAGGAATAATTAAAATAAATTAATAATTAAAACCCCCGGTAAGAGAAGAAAGAAAAATGAAGAAAGAAAATAGAAAAAAATATGGATTAACTTTGTTCAACATGTTACCAAATCAAGTATGGAATGACTTTCAATTGTCTCCCGCTGGCGGGAGAATAAAAGAGGGTGGAGTAATTTCGTTCAACATGTTACCACCTTCCAATGGAATGACATTTGTAATTTTATTTATATTCTCTCAAATATTCCAGCCTGTCTTTTAATTTTTCGATAGGGACGAGGAGCTTGTCTTTGCCGAGGATTGCTTCTTCCTGGGATGTGAATACGAGGTGATAATCTTTGCTCATAACGATTGCTTCTTCAGGGCATACTTCCTCGCAGAATCCGCAGAAGATACAGCGAAGCATATTTATTTCAAATTTTACGGGATAGCGTTCTTTTTCTTTCTCAGTTTCCGAAGCCTGCATTTCAATTGCAAGAGCAGGACAGACGCGGGCACATAAACCGCATGCGACACACCTTTCCCCGTTTTCATCCTGTACCAAAACAGGTCGTCCACGATAAGAACCTTCCGGTTCCCAAACTTCTTCGGGATACTGTCTCGTGAATTTGGGCTTGAACATTTGCTTAAAAGTAACACCCAAACCCTTTGCGATTTCGGGTATATATATTTTCTCGAGAAAACTGAGACGTTCCGCTTCTGTATTTTTAGTATTATTCATTTTTTTTATATTGAATTTTTATCTTTAAATTAATTCAGAAGATAGATTACTATTGCCGTAATGACAACATTCAAAAGCGACAAGGGTAATAAAACTTTCCATCCCATATACATCAACTGGTCATATCTGAATCTCGGCAGTGACCAGCGAACCCAGATAAAAAATGTCGCTACCAATATTATCTTCGCTAAAAACATTATAAACTGACATAGAGCTAATAATATTGTACCATCTTGCAACCCAAGCCATGATGCAGGAATAGGCAATTGCCATCCGCCTAAATATAATAATGTAATAAATGCCGAGGAAGTCGCAAGATTACCATATTCGGCAAGGAAAAACATTCCGAATTTCATGCCGGTATATTCCGTATTATAGCCGCCGACAAGCTCAGGTTCCGCTTCAGGTAAATCAAATGGTGAGCGGTTCGTTTCTGCAAAAGATGCAACAAGGAAAATTATAAAACCCAAAGGTTGAAGTAAAATATTCCATCGCCAGCCTATCTGATTCAACACTAATGTATTCAGACTCATCGTATTCAGCCAAGTTCCGTTATGTTGAGTAAAAGCATTTGAAACGAGGAGAACTCCTATGACGGCAAGCCCCATTGAAAGCTCGTAAGAAATCATCTGTGCGGAAGACCTCAAACCGCCTAAAAGCGAATATTTACTATTCGATGACCAGCCTGCAAGAGTAATACCATAAACTCCGACGGAAGTCATTGCAAGAATGAAAAGCAGTCCTATATTTATATCCGGTGCAATTCCAATAAAAATTTTATGCGTTCCAATCATTATATAATTTGCGAAAGGGATAACTGAATAAACCGCTACGGCAACTCCCAGCGAAATTATAGGTGCGATTTTATGGAATCTTTGGTCTGCAGCTGTGGGAACAATATCTTCCTTCATAAATAATTTTATTACATCCGCAAAAGGCTGGAGCAACCCGAAGGGACCTGTTCTGTTAGGACCTATGCGATTTTGTATAAAGGCAGATAATTTCCTTTCAATATAAACAAGAGTGGCGGCGGCGAGCATAATCATTGTTACAATGACTATTGCCTTAATTAGCACTTCTATAAAAATCCAAAATAAATTATTCATACCTTTACAAATTTAATTTTAATGTGGTTTCAAATAATTTGATTCATAAATAAAAACTTTTGCATCCGGCTCCGACGCTTTACCCAACTGAATCCCCCGGAACTCATCGAGCAATTCATAAGACATCCCTTTGAAAGATGGAATCTTCTCTGCAATTTCATCGAAAACCTGCCTAGAATTTTTATAATCCCAACCGGAATTTAGCTGTTGAGATAATCTTGTAATTATGCGCCAATTCGGACGGCAATTTAGAAGTTTATGCTGAGTCCACCTGTCATTAGCCGCACCGAATTTATCGAGTCGGCTCATCTTCATTCCCATTGTTCGCATGTTTTCTGCCGTTACCAAAGCAGGTGTAAAATGCTGAACCCGATTTTCTATATTCGTAAAAGTACCTTCCACTTCGGCATAAGTAGAAGAAGAAAATACTACATTTGCAAGATTGACTGTTTTAGTTAAATTGCTTCCATGAACTATCAGAAGGCTCAGCCTGTCGAGCTCATCACGAATGTATCTGAAATCGGATAAATCATCTTCCATCATGTAAAGAGCTTTTATTTTCCCGAAACGAATTGCATCGGCAAGCTCTTCAATACTTACACCGCCGGGACCGGGAACAACTCCCGTTTCAATCGCACCTGCGAAATTAGGTGCTTTCTCATTGACCTTAAGAAAATCATCAGCGAAATTTGTATCAATGTGCCTGAGAAAATCTAGATTATTAGACCCAATTATTTCTTTAGCAAATCTTGCAAGTAAATAATTATCTTCATTTGTAGCCTTTGCCGAGCCGAGAAACATAATTTCATTCGGTTCAAATTTTTTGAGTGAATCTGCCGCTGTAGAATAAGCCTCGTCTCTCGAACAATTTATAAGGTCACCTTTCCAGCGAATCATGTGGGTATCCACTCTGTTTTCATTTACCAATTTATGATGGCTAAGCCTGCCGTAATCGCACATCCAATATTTATTCACATAATTGTTTGTTCTTGGCTCAACCCTCAAAATCTGATTATTTCTGACACCAAGCTTAATATTGCATCCTCTGCCGCAACCGGGGCAGATTGAATCATTAAAGCTCATATCCCAAACTCTTGATTTAAAGCGAAAATCCTTGCTGGTCAATGCCCCGACGGGACATAAATCGATTACATTCATCGAATACGGATTATCAAATTCCTTGCCTTCGAACTGCTCTATCGTAACATGGTCGCCGCGATTGACAAAAGTAAGTACGTCCTGCTTTGCGATTTCCTGTGCAAACCTGATGCAGCGGGAACATTTAATACACCGCTCACCGTCGAATAAAATGTTCTGTCCCCATGGGACACGTTTAGGAGCATGTACCTTTTCTTCCTCAAACCGGCTCTGAGCAGAGGAATTAAGAAAAGCATATTCCTGTAATTTGCATTGCCCGGCTTCGTCGCAAATAGGACAATCAAGCGGATGATTTATCAAGAGGAACTCCATCACCGCTTCCTGTGCTTTTATTACCGTATCGGAGATAGTTCTAACATGCATGCCTTCGGAAACAGGCGTAGCACAGGCTATCTGTAGTTTAGGAAAATAATTTATTACAGGCTTTCCTTCGGCATCTAATTGATTCGTACCATCCGGCAGTCGTTTTGGAAGTCCCACTTCGACAAGGCACATTCTGCAATTTCCCGCTACTGATAGTTCAGGATGCCAGCAATAGTGCGTTATCAAAATATTATTTTCCAATGCCGCCTGGATTATCGTCTCATCTGTCCGGGCTTCTATTAATTTCCCATCTATAACTATATGAGGCATTTCTACACTCTTTTATAAAATAAGTATGATTAAAGTTTTAAGTTTGAATAATATTTTATAATTATCTTCCAAACTTTACAAAATACAAATTTTTTTTAAAAATTAATAATATTATAGATTTAAAAAAATAAGGGAGATTACGGGGATTATTGTTTAGATTCGAGTGGCAAGTCCGCTTCTGCGAGCCGCCAGATTTTCTGGCAGGGAAAATTGTTTGAATACAACGGGGAGCCGAGTATAACGGAATCAATTCCAAAATGAGTATAAGTTTGAAGTTCCCATAAATGCTCAGGTTTGGTAACGCTCCTGAAAACGGTAATACGCATTTTGCTTTTTGTAGCAGCATTGAGCAAAGTTTCGTAATCTGGTCCCAAATCGCTGTCGAATCTTTTATCATCTCTATAGATGAGCCTGTTTGCACCCAGGGCTTGCAAGTGGCTTATATATTTATCCTCCGTCAGTTCTTCCCCGTAATGCCAAAAGTTAATTTTGTGGTCGTTTACATTTGCAAAAAAGACAATTCTCGATGTTGTATATTTTTCTATCAAAGCTTTTACACCCTCCGGGTCTTTAAGAGCTAATTCAAATATGGCTATTCTATATACACCTTTTTCAATAAGATTATCGCATTCATCTACGTTTTTAAAATCGGATAGAACAGTAATGGGAATATCAACTGTCTGTGTCAGATTTAATATTGTATTTAAATTATCCTCGTGTCCACCTTCAAAAAACGAATCAAAATCCGTAATGTGTAATGTTTTGGCATTTTCCTTTCGCCACAGTTTGCATAGCTCTATAGGGTTCTCTGACAACTTATCATAAAACCCTTCCGTGCCTTTTTCCCCTGCTATCTGGAAGAGGCATTTCCCTTTGTGCAAAGACAGCGATGGAATAATTAGAAGCATACACTTATTTTAGATTTTAGACTTACGATTTTAGATTTATAAAATCAACAAATTTTACTTTCAACTTTCAACTTTCTACTTTCTACTTTCAACTGTCTACATCATTGCATATTTCAAGGATTTTTTAATTAGCAATTCGGCATTTAAATCTCCGTCTTTTTCAGATAAGGCAAGCCTGATAGCCTTATCCGCAATCAAACGGGAATAGCCCAAAGTAAGCAGGGCAGATAGAGCTTCCTGTGCTATGCGGTTTGGAACGCCTTCCAGTCCACTTGTATCATACACACCCAGCTTAATTACTTTATCCCGCAATTCAAGGGCAAGACGTTCTGCAGTTTTCTTTCCAATCCCGGGCAATTTTTGCAGTGCATTTAAGTTATTACTTAAAATATATTTTTGCAAATCTTCAACGGTTACAGAAGACAAAATGCCAAGAGCAATCTTAGGTCCCACGCCCGAAACGGAAATTAATATTTTAAAAGCTTCCCTTTCGGCTTCATTCCAAAAGCCGAATAACTGCATCGCATCTTCCCTCGGAATAAGCAATGTAAATATCTTTACATTCTCTCCTATCTCCGGCAGACGTTCCGAAGTATTAACAGATACATTTGCAATATAGCCCACACCGCCGCAGTCAATCACGACTTCGGTAGAATTTTTCGAAAGCAATTTCCCATTTAGCTGTGCTATCATATTAATATTACATTTAAATTTTAGATTTTAGATTCCAGATTTACGATTTTAAAAAAAATCTAAAATCGTAATTCAAAAAATCATACATCAATTTTAATTCTACAATATAACCCTTTTAGTTTAGGATGATATTTTTGATTGTTACAAGATATATTTTAAATGAGAAAATTAACTTTTATATCTGAACGAATCCCTGTCCTTCCAAATTATAAAAATAAAAAGGGATTTCAAAAATTAATTATTCCCCGATAAACACAGGTTTTCTCTTCTCGAGGAAGGCACGCTTGCCTTCTATATAATCTTTGCTGTCGTAAACTTTTCGTCGTAGTCCCTGTATCCTTTCGAATGTTTCGGCGCTAATAGGGTTGGAATTGGACAGAATCCTCAATTGTTCTTTTATGACACTAATGCTGAGAGGTGAATTTTGAATTATCTGCTCTGCGGTGAATTTTGTAAAAGATTCGAGCTCATCAATATTTGGGGCAAGGTGGTTTAGTATGCCGTGATGCTTTGCCTGTATTGCATTAATCGGCAGAGCAGTGAAAAACATTTCCTTTGCAAGATGATTGCCTGCCATATTAATGAAATGCAGAATGCCCGAAGGATTGTACGGCACACCTATTTTAGCTGGTGTAATAGCAAACGATGCACTTTCGGTTCCTATGATCATGTCGCAAATAAACGCCAGGTCGCAGGCACCGCCCCAGACGCTACCTTCTATCATTGCAATAACCGGAGCAGGAAAATGCTGTATCTCTCGTATTGCCTGCTCGAGCGGGTCGTTATAGGACAGCGGGTCTCTGCCGGGTTCAGGTAGTTCGCTGACATCCACGCCGGCTGACCAAACATGAACACCTTTGTGAGCCCTGATTATTACTACTCTCGCTTTAAGTTGAATAAATTCTTTTAATGAGTCAATGATTTCATTCAGCATAATAAAATTAAGTGAATTCCTTTTTTTATCATTATTAAATGTTATTGTACCAATTGTATTGTCAAAACTTATTTCGATGAATTTCATAAATTTTTTCCAGACTATTATTGTATAATTTCTTAGTACAAATTTAGAGGAAATTTGAAGAAGAAAGATATAAAAATTTATTTTTCTTATATTGATGTATTATGCAAATAAAAGTAGAATATAAGTTTATTGCTGAATTTCATTATTTTTCTCTTCTTCGCCAGTTTCCTCTGTTTCTTCATCTTCAAAATCCAAATCAACAGTGTGCGTTTTAAGCATTTTTCTCTCTATAAAATAATAAAGAGGTGGCAGTGCAAAAGAAGTAATCAATATTGCTGATGCCAAACCGCCAACAATTACAGTAGCCATTACCCTTTGAACATCCGAGCCTATTCCTTTCCCCAGAGCGGCAGGCAGTAAACCCAGCATAGCAAGAATCATTGCCATTAGATTGGGACGCAATTGAATCACGGCGGCTTTGAGTAGAGCTTGCTCAGCGGGTATATGCCTTTTTTCTATTAATTTCCGGGTTCGGGATACAAATAGCACTCCAGCCATAATAGATATACCAAAAAGTGAAATAAAACCGACACCCGCAGAGACATTAAAATTATAACCTCTGATTAATAAAGCAAGGATACCTCCAATTAATGCAAATGGTATAGCAGACATTGCTATCATAACCTGTCTTAGATTCTTGTATAACGTTAACAATAATAAAAATATGATAACCATGGTCAAAGGAATAACTACCATCAATCTTTTACCAGCCCTGGAAAGATTCTCGAACTGTCCACCCCAGGTAATAGAATAGCCCTTAGGAAAAGTTATTGCGGCATTCACTTTTTTTTGAGCTTCCTCCACAAAGCTCCCCTGGTCTCTTCCTCTAATGTTGGTTCTCACGGAGATTTGCCTGTTGCCTTCTTCTCTTTGAATAATTGTAGGACCGTCCTGCAGTTTAATTGTTGCAAGGCTGCTTAAAGGTATTCTTGCCCCGGAACTGGATGTAATAAGTATTCTCTGAACTGCATCAATTGTACTCCTGTACTCACTGGCATATCTTACAACAATATCAAATCTTTTAGAGCCGTCATAAAGTGTGCTGATAGTCTTACCGCCAATTGCCGCTTCGATGATTTTTTGCAAATCGCTGACATTAATGCCAAACCTTGAGACTGCTTCACGGTCAATTTCGATATTTAATTGTGCCTGGTTACCTTCTTGCTCTATTCCATATTCAGTTGCTCCCGGAATTGTTTTTATTATAGAAAGAATTGCATTAGCTTTCTCCCTCATTAATTTAAGGTCACTGCCATTTATTAAAATTGCTAAATCCGCAACACTTCCGGTAACTGCTTCAGTAACATTATCGAGAATGGGTTGAGAAAATGAAAAAACCGCACCGGGAATTGCCTGCTCAAGTTCGGTTTTTATTTGATTCAAAAGGTCTTTCTTCGATATTTCATTCGTCCATTTCTTATAATCTTTCAAAGCAACAAGTATTTCCATTCTGTTAGAACTGTAAGGGTCAGTCCCGTCGTCATTCCTTCCTAACTGGGTTATCACAAGCTTAACCTGTTTATGATTACTGATTACCCTTCGAATAACCGGACTATATTTATCGGCTTGAGTTAATGAAATACCTACCGGGAAAAAACAACGAATATTCAAAGCACCTTCATCGAGTTCGGGTAAAAACTCAGTTCCAATGCTTCGGAAACCGATTAATGAAACAACGATTACTAAAGAAAAAGATATTATCACAGAAGCTACATAATGTTTAGTCAGGAAAATAATTATCTTCTCATATTGTTTTTCAAGATAGGCATAAATAGGATTACGCCACTCGATTTTCCTATGATTTTCCGTTTCAATATGCTTTCTGAAAAGAAGTGTCATTAATACAGGTATTGCCGTAAGAGCTAACAGCATCGAGCCTGTAATAGCAAATGCGAGAGTATAAGCCATTGGAGAAAACAGTTTCCCCTCAATTCTTTGAAAAGAAAATATAGGCAAATATGCGAGTATTATTATAGAAATGGAGAAGAATATTTCTCTGCCGACTTCCCTTGCCGAACTCATAGTTAATTTAATTATTCCACCATTTTTTTCTTCTGCCGAAGCATGACTATAACGCCTTATAATATTTTCAACCATCACAACGGCTCCGTCAACAATAATTCCAAAGTCAATTGCACCCAGCGACATCAGGCTTGCCGGAATTCCTGTCAGTTTCATCATAATAAAAGCAAACAGCAGTGAAATCGGAATCGTAGTTGCCACCACTAATGATGAGCGGATACTCCCAAGGAAAAAAACGAGAACGATTATTACTATCGAAAAACCCTCAAAAAGAGTTGTAGAAACTGTTGCTACAGTATTGTTCACAAGCTCACTTCGGTCATAAGTAATTTTAAGATGAACACCTTCGGGAAGGTCATTTTCATTTATTTCATCAACACGGGCTTTTATAAGCTCCACTACTTCTGAGGGATTCTCTCCTCTCCTCATTGCGACAAGCCCCTGGATACTTTTAGCTACATCTATTTTTTTGGAAGTATCATCCGGAACTACTGTATATCCTAAGATACCTGTCGGTGGTAATGGAAATTCTTCGACAGTCGCAAGGTTTTTAATAAAGACCGGTACTCCTTTTTGTGTGGTAACAACAATATTTAGTATATCTTCTTTTTTGCGTATTGCCCCTAAACCGCGAACGACAAAGCCCTGCTCTCCGCTATTAATTATATTACCACCGGTATTAATATTATTATTTGTGATTGCATCAATTACATTCTGAATGGTTAAGCCATATTGGTAAAGTTTATCGGTGGAGGTTACTACATGATATTGTTTAACAAGCCCCCCGAAATTTATCACATCAGCCACTCCGGGTACTTGGAGCATTTTAGGAATAATAACCCAATCCTGAATTGTCCGCATATCCATAGGAGAATATCTGTCATCAGCCTCGATGACATATCTGAAAATTTCACCTACAGGACCAACCAAAGGTCCGAGAGTCGGCTGAACGCCATCAGGCAGAGTAGCCTCATTCATCTTTTCAATGACTCTTTGTCTTGCCGCATAATCATCAGTCCCATCCTCAAAAGTAAGCTGTATGACAGATAATCCGAAAATGGTCTTCGAACGCCTGTTGATAACACGGGGGACTCCGTTAAGCGAACGCTCGAGAGGGATTGTAACCTGTTGCTCAACTTCCTCGGCGGCTCTGCCGGGGAATTGAGTAATTACTACAACTTGTGTGTCGCCGACATCAGGATAAGCTTCCTTTTTCAAATCACTCCAAGCCCAAATCCCAATAATAAAACAGGCGACTACAAATAATAATGTAACTATTCTTTGACTTAATGAGAATTTCAGTATTTGAGTTATCATTTTATATTGATATTAATTTTTTATATAATTATTTTTATTTAAAATTTAAACGGATAATTTCTTCCAAAAAGGTAAGAAATCATTTTTCTAATAACAATTGTCAATAACCAAAGCTTAATCCTTTAAGAAGTATAGCCCCTTGTGAAACAACTTTTTCTCCATTTTTCAAACCATGAGTTATAATAATTGTATTTGAACTTGAACGTTTAATATTTACCTCTCTTCTTGTAAATTCACCCGGTTGTTCTTCAATAAAAATATAATCTTTTCCCTCGACAGTAATAACTGAAGAAGTAGGCAAAACAAAAACAGAATCAATCGGGTCTCCAAATTCCACACTGGCAAACATTCCCGGAATTAATTCCCCTTTATAATTATTCATAATTATTCTTACTTTGACTGTTCTTGTAGTCGGGTCAATAATATCCCCGATAGAAACCACTTTTCCGACCAGGGTAGTTTGAGGAAAAGCATTAAATACAATATCAACATCCTCTCCAAATTGTACTTCCTGCAATTGGCTTTCAGGTACATCAGATATTAACCAAACAGCCGTATTTCCTGCACCATCGAGTTCGACAGGATTAAATCCCGAGGTTCTTAGTCTTCCTTCAAGTTCGGTAAGAGTGGTTTTAGAAAGATTTAAGTCATTCTCGGCTTGGTTCAAATCCTTTGCGGTTGCTCCCTGATGCTCATACATTTCTTTAATTCTCTCGAGATTTTTAGTGAATAAACCGGTATTAATTTTAGCCTGCTTATATTGGGAATAAAGCATCGTTATGTCAGTGGATTCAAATATTACAATTCTATCCTTGCTGGAAACAGCAGTTGAAATAGCAGCAACAATTCTTGATGGTGCCTTAGATGAGACTAATGCACTGCCAAGCTTTACCTGTTCAACAGTGATTTGCTGTAATCCAGGGCTGTTTTCCGGGAATTTTATCCTTAAACCATTTTCAAGAACCTGAGCCTTCTTTATTTCTTCGGATACTATTTTATTACTTTTCTCAGTACAAGAATTGATTAGCAAAAAAAATGTAATTATTATAAATACAGAAAAAGGTACTTTAAACATAAATCTGTAAAAAGCATGAAAATTTATTAGCATATTTTTATTACCACTAAATTTTTTAAAACGATTAATCATTGGGATAGTCATTTATCATTCCTTCTAATAAGTTATTACATCAATACCGACAGCATAATTTAAATCTTCAATAGAATCCACCATTAGATTTGCCAACTGATTCAACTGAAGCATAGATGATTTATAAGAATCATAAAAATCAGCAAATTCAATGATAGTTATAAGTCTCTTCTCATAATTGCTAAGCATGTTTTGCACGTACTCTTTAAATTGCATTGCAAAAGATTTATCATATGATTTATACAGCTTTTCTGCCTGAACTGCCTTATCGTATGCAGAAGCAATATCGCTTTCGATTTGCATTTTCACGTTTTCCTTTATAAGTTTATCGGCATTCAAAGTTGTTTCCGATAGATTGATATTTCCCTGATTCCTGTTAAACAGGGGAAGGTCAATGGATAAGCTCAATGCAAAATAATCTACTATATAACTTCCCTGTCTGGACCAACGTCCACCGATAGTCAAATCAGGAACAGCAAGAGCTTTTTGATATTCAAGATTTTTTTCTTCATATTCAATAGTAGATTGAGCAATCTTTAAATCGGGCCTGGAATATAAACCTTTTAATTTGAGGTCCTGCAATTTAAAATTCAAAATTGAAATACCGTCCAATTGTTTTAAATCAGAAACAGGTACATAATAAATTTGCTTTTGGCTTGAATCCCCAAGCAATATTTTCAGGGTTTGATGCAGGTCTGTTATCTGGCTGTTAATCCTCTGTTTTTCAGTTTCTAAAGATAAAAGCAATGCTTTCAGTCTTAATACTTCTGAGAAAAGAATTAACCTGTTTTCATAGATTGCTTCACTTGATTTTACGGTTTTCCTTACTGAATTTATACTTTCATCATAAAACTGTAAAGAACTTTGGAGAAAATATAAATCGTAAAAAGTTTTCCGGAGTTGACTTTTCAAAGCACGGACAAAATCGTAGAATTGATACTGAGCTGTATTAATATTGACCTTTGCAAGGTTAATTTGTTTGTCTCTTTTGCCGGCAAGTAAGATTAACTGCTGAAGCTGAATTTCGGTATTTCCGCTACTGGTAACGTCGAACCAGCGATGTGTATATTGATTAAATATATTTTGCTCGATTGAAATATTCGGATTGTTCCAGAGCCTAGCCTGCACAACACCCGCCTGAGCCGCATCTATATTTAATTTGGAAATCAGTAATCTATAATTATTCGTGAAGAATTGTTTTTCAGCATCAGCGAGACTTAATTTTAAAGTATCAGTTAGAAATTCATCGCTGTAAGCCTTCAAATTAAAAATTAAAAATACTGCAAAGAAAATAAAATAAGATATTAATTTTTTCATACAAATTATATTGGATATGATTAAACAAATTTCTATAAAAATATTAGTTTGAATCATTTTACATAAATCACACTTATTCTTCATTGAATTGAAGAAAAGCAAACTAATAATTATTTAAAAAATTAAAGAATCTATCTACGCTTTAAAGCGCACCTTTCTACTAATGTAAATTCTAAATTATTAGTGAACAATTTAGTAGATATATTTGTTGTATTTGTATGTCTGAAGTATAATTAATTTCAGCTTCAGGTTGGAAATCATAAAATTTTTGACATGGTTTTTTGGCTTCAGGGGCAAGAGAAGGACTATCCTGGTCGTAAGCGAAATGTTTCTTAGATAATTTATCAGGTTTAGGTGCAAGAATATCCAGTGTATTATCTTGTGGTAAAAAAATATCCACATTTAAGATATCATCGGTAAACTCAAGACTTGGGTCATCTGCGTGGTAAGTAATCGTATCGGGAATAAAATCATCTAAGTTCGCCGAATCAGCGAAAAATGCCAACAGAAAAAACCAAAATAGTATTTGATTTAATAACGATATTTTAAATTTTGTTAATAACATTTTGTATATAACGAATAGGGATTAAATTCATTTTACAGGAAATTATTTCCGGAATGAAAGACGATACCAAACAGTAATTTTTGTGGTTAATTAATAGTAAAATTAATTAGGATTTAATTTCTTGTTTTATATTTTAATATTACATATCTTTGTAGTGTTTAAAATCTTTGACTTTCCAAGTGCGAGTAGTTCTTGCCTAAACTTAACGTTTTCTCAAGCACATCAGGACTTCTTCAATGACGAGATTTTAAAAAATAATATTAATTATGTTCAGGTTTTTCCTGAATAAATCTTTTAAATTTTTTTTATTGGAGTTTTTTTATGAATATCTATGTTGGCAATTTGCCATTCAGCACAACTGAAGACGAACTACGCGAAATTTTCACCGAATACGGTGAAGTGCAGTCTGTAAAAATCATTTTAGATCGTGAAACAGGAAAGCCTCGCGGCTTCGGTTTTGTGGACATGAGCGAAAATGCAGCAAGGAAAGCTATTTCCGAATTAAACGGAGCTGATTACAACGGAAAACAACTTACGGTCAATGAAGCTATGCAAAAGAAACAGGGCTTTGGAGGCGGCGACCGCAATCGTGGTAGCGGCGGTGGCGGTGGAAGACGTTCCTGGTAATTGTTTCATTCTTTTATATTAGCTTTGAGACCAAAAAATTAGTATTCTCAAATGCAATATATAAATCTATTAAAAAGGAGACATTTTTAATGTCTCCTTTTTCTTTTATAAATCAGCCTTAAAATTGTAAACTTATGGGGATTTAATCCCTTATTTTATTTTTTCACAAATTGTTTACTTATATTAAAGCTATTGTTTACTAATTTAAGAAAGTAAACACCGGGTATTAATTTTTCCGTATTAAGCATCTTTTCAAAGTTATCACCTATAAATAATTTTTCTTTGGATAATAGCTTACCTTGTTCATCATAAATCTGCATCTCGGATTCCCCGATACTGTAATTAACATATAATTTTATATTTGTACCGGTTGGATTGGGAAACAAAGAAATTATATCATCATAATTTTTATCCTGAACAAAAGATGCCTCTCCTAAATTAAAAGTATAAAATATACCATGCCCGCAGTCAGGATTAAATGCCTTCAACAGTTTCCGGTCAATATCGTGTACCTGCATATAACCATTCCCCTGGTCAGTGTAAGCCCAGTAAGATAAACCCATATTGTTGGCATCTGTAAATTCCAGAGTATAGCAGCCGTTCGGAATATATAATGTATCTTTATAAAGAGTGGCGGCAAGAGTATTACTTTGTGAAAAAACAACTTGACCTGATAAATCTTTAATCTCAAAAGTGTAATCTTGAGGACGATTGTTAGTCAGATACCAAATGACAACTCTCTTATTATAAAGGTCAGGTACATTTAAATGTGTAGTATATGTATCGTTAACAGTGTATTCATCCTGTTTGCCGTTAGGTTCACTTATATTAACTGTAAAGTAATTTTTACCGTCTCCAAGCCAAAATGAGTTTCCTGAGAGAGGAAGAATAATACTATCCTTTAACATTGGGGCAATTTTCCCTGTCCAGTTATAATTTTCTAACTTACCACCCGAAACGCTATAAGAAAATTTTAACGATGTTAAAGTATCAATACCGTTATTGCGAATGACGACTGTAGGATTTGAACAAATCGGATTTTTCCTCGCATAATAGTCCCAATCATTCGGAGTGAACACATCGTAAACTTCTGCATCAATGTTATGAGTAGGTGCTGAATATTCAATTAAATCCATATTTGTAACATAATTTCCGTTACCCATACCTTGATTATCAGCAGGAACTTTTGTAATATCATAATCAATTGTAACAGAATCAGCAACAATATAATTTGTGATTTCAAAATCATTATCCTTCACAACATCACCGGGGCACCAGCCTTCCCTGGCACCGGGCCAAGTTCCTCCCTGAGGAAATACCGGGTTGAGGGCGCAATCATTATATTGAAAAATGTGCCAATTGGCAACCTGGTTGTTATTAACGATCAGATAATGAATATTATCTTTCCATTCACAACAATGGGGATATTGACCGTTACTGCTTTGCTGTCCATGACCTGTAAGCCTTGTAATAACTTTAAATTGCTTTGCATCAGGCAGAAGAGATAAAGTTTTGGCAGAAAGTGCCTTGTCATTGGATAAATCGGAATAAGAATAAGAAACCAATCCTCCCCAGATTTTATCTATTCTTAAAATATTTCTCGGAGGTATTCCTTTAATCAAAGCGAATTTTACATCAATTAATTCCTGGTCATTTCCTGCCGAAAAATCTACATCACCATGCA
>JBEKWK010000014.1:0-16049 GCA_049513175.1 FCB group bacterium | reverse complement strand
TGTAAATCTGCTGGGCTACGCCCTACGGAGGTTCGAACCCTTCCCTGCCCACGTTTAATGAGCTTGGGCAGATAATTACGAAACAAAAAAGTGGATATAGATTAGATTTGTTATTTGTCGTTATAATAAAACCGCGGGAGTAGCTCAGTTGGTAGAGCATCAGCCTTCCAAGCTGAGGGTCGCGGGTTCGAGTCTCGTCTCCCGCTCGGTTATAGAAGAAAGAAGAGAGAAGATAGAATTTTGAGAAGAGAGAAAAGTAAAGCAAGTTAGGATTTAGAACTTTTATTTAAAATTCCAAAATGTATTGTTTATTTTTTTGGTTTTAACCGCGGGAGTAGCTCAGTTGGTAGAGCATCAGCTTCCCAAGCTGAGGGCCGCGGGTTCGAATCCCGTTTCCCGCTCGGTTATAGAAGAGGGAAGAAAGAAGAAAGCATTTGAGAAGAAAGAAAAGAAAAGAGAAATGAAATATATAATCTCAAAGTTTAGAATTGAAAATCTTCTTATTAAACCGCTGATGTAGCTCAGTTGGTAGAGCACATCCTTGGTAAGGATGAGGTCACCGGTTCAATCCCGGTCATCAGCTCTGAAGGAAAATAGGGGCGTAGCTCAATTGGCAGAGCGACGGTCTCCAAAACCGTAGGCTGCGGGTTCGATTCCTGCCGCCCCTGCCATTAAAAAGGCAGAAAATTTATTTTATAATTTTAATAAGCAATTTTATGATTGGAAAAATTAAAGAGTTTGCAAATGATGTGGTCAAGGAAATGAAAAAAGTTTCATGGCCCACCAGGGACCAACTCAAAGAATCAACTATAGTAGTTATTGTTACTACTATCATAATTACCATTATTGTGCTATTTATTGATAAAATAATGGATTTCTTCGTGAAGGTAATATTTACTTAAGCTTAAATTAGCACCATGAGTGAAGACGAACAAAATATTGTAGAAAATGTAGAGCCGGAGGAGGTTAACCCTGACCTTAAGTGGTATGCTATTCGTACCTTTACAGGACATGAAGCTAAAGTGAAGGTTACCCTTGAAACTGAGATTAAAAGATTAGGTCTTGAGAAAAAAATTACGGATATTATTATTCCCCAGGAAACTGTTTTTGAGGTCAGGCAAGGTAAACGACGCACAAGAGTAAAAAACTTTTTACCGGGCTATATAATTATTAAAACTATTATGGATAAAAAGATAGTTGAAATCATTTCATCTTTACCTTCCATAGTGAGTTTTGTAGGTAGTAAATCCAAGCCGGCTCCCTTGAGACCGAATGAAATCGAAAGGATTATCGGCAGGGTGGAAGAAAGAAAAAGCATTACTACCATTGAGACTTCTTTTCAGATGGGTGACCCCGTAAAAGTGATTGACGGACCTTTTACTAATTTTAACGGCACTGTGAAAGAAGTAAACAATGAAAAGCAAAAGTTAAAAGTTGAAGTGGGAATTCTCGGGAGAAAAACACCTGTCGAATTAGATTTCAGCCAGGTTGAACTTGAAAATCACTAGCCCACGATTGTGGGTTTATTACCCGTAGCTTACTACGGAAAAAAGAACTTTTTTTGATTATTTAAAGTTTTTTTTGTGAAAATCATTACAGATAAGTGAAAATAAAATTTTTTAAAATAAATCTAAGAAGAAGCAATGGCAAAGAAAGTAACGGGTACGTTTAAGTTGCAGTTAAACGCCGGGGAAGCGACTATGGCTCCGCCAGTTGGACCTGCTTTCGGGCAAAGAGGTCTTAACGGAATGGAGTTTGTCAAACAATTTAATGCAAAAACCACCAAACAAAAAGGAACAATTCTGCCGGTTTTGGTCACTTTTTTTTCGGATAAATCTTTTACTTTTATAGTAAAATCACCCCCTGCCTCTGTTTTATTATTAAAAGCGGCAGGTTTACTAAAAGGTTCAGCGACATCCAATAAAACTAAAGTTGGTAAAGTCACTCTTGAACAATGCAGGGAAATTGCAAAGATTAAAATGGAAGATTTGAACTGTGATTCCATTGAGAGCGGAGCCGAAATGATTAAAGGGACGGCAAGAAGTGTTGGTATTGTAGTGGAAGGCTAAAACAATTACTTCTTTAATTGAATATAATTTATTTGAAAATAGTTTTATTAATAATAAAATAATAAATATGAAAAAATTTGGAAAGAGATACGGAGCATTAATAAAAACCTATGACCGTGCTCAAACTTTCGGTTACGAGGATGCGATAGGCATTGTAAAGAAAAACGCGACTGCTAAATTCGACGAATCATTTGAAGTTGCCGTTAAACTTGGCGTTGACCCTAGAAAAGCTGACCAATTGGTTCGCGGTACTGTTTCTTTACCTCATGGCACAGGGAAAAAAGTCAGAGTACTGGTACTTGCAAAATCGCCAAAAGATAAAGAAGCTCTTGATGCTGGGGCTGACTATGCCGGTCTCGATGAGTATATTGAAAAAATTAAATCTGGCTGGACTGATATAGATGTCATTGTATCTACTCCGGACGTAATGGGTGAGGTTGGTAAATTAGGAAGAATATTAGGTCCCAGAGGTTTAATGCCCAACCCTAAGAGCGGTACTGTAACTTTTGACATTGAAAAAGCTGTTAAAGATGTAAAAGCAGGTAAAATCGAGTACCGTGTTGATAAAACAGGAAATATTCACGCTGCTTTAGGGAAATGTTCATTTGACCAAACTCAATTAGCTGAAAACGTAGCAACCTTTTTTACTAGTATAATGAAATCCAAGCCCTCAACAGCAAAAGGGAAATATGTAAAAGGTGTTTTTTTCAGTTCAACTATGGGTCCAAGTGTTAATGTAAATGAACAAACTTTGATTGTAAAAGAATAAATTTGAATATTACGCACTCTTAACAATAGGACAATTGCTTCTCAAACTATTATAGTTTGTTGTCAGTGTTAAGAATCTTATAATATATAGTAAATGTTATGATAAATAAAGCAAAAAAACAAGAAATTATTGACGGTTTAGTTGCAAAATTTAAAAGAGCGACCGGTTTTTATATCGTTGATTTTAAGGGCATGACTGTTGAAGCTTCTATTCGTTTCAGGCGTGAACTTAAAAAGCTGGATATTGATTATAAAGTTGCTAAAAATACTCTGATAAAAAGGGCTTTAAAGGAATTAGAGAAATCTGACATAATTCCCGATGATATTTTAAAAGGTCAATCAGGTATAATTTTTAGTTTTGACGACCCGGTTTCCCCGGTTAAGATAATTAAAGAGCAATTTGATAAATTCAATCTGCCCCTATTAAAAGGTTCTGTCATAGAGGGAGAATATTTTGCCGGCTCTAAATTAAACATGTTAGCAGCTTTGCCTACAAAACTTGATGTGATGGCATCTATAGTCGGAAGTCTTCAGGCTCCTATAAGTGGCATCGTTGGTTCAATAAATGCGGTTTTGCGTGATTTGGGTTCTGTTATTGAAGAATCAGCCAAAAAACAAGCTGCATAATCTTAAAATGAATTTTTAATTATAAATATGATAAGGAGTTATTGCGATGACAGCAATTGTTGAAGAATTAGTAGAAAAGATTTCCGGTTTGACCTTATTAGAAGCTTCCGAATTAAAGAAAGCTTTAGAGGATAAATTCGGCGTTACCGCTGCTGCACCCGTTATGATGGCAGGAGCAGGTTCATCAGCCGCAGCTGCTGCTCCGGCAGAAGAAGAACAAACCGAATTCACAGTCGAATTAACGGAAGTCGGTGATAAGAAATTAAATGTAATTAAAGTTATACGCGAATTAACCGGTCTTGGCTTGAAAGAAGCAAAAGATTTAGTCGAGGGCGCACCCAAACCTGTGAAAGAAGGTGTTTCCAAAGATGAAGCCGCAGATATTAAGAAAAAATTAGAAGAGAACGGTGCTAAGGTTACACTTAAGTAAACAATATTAATAATTTATTACATCGGGATAAACGGATTTTTTTCGTTTATCCCTCTTGTCTAATTTTAAGAATAGTTATAGTTACAATAGTTTTATTGCCTTTCTCGTTATTAGTGAGCAAAATAATAAACATATATGATACGTTACTTAACAGATAGGATTTTTTGACAATTTTTGTAAAGAATAATTGTCAAAAAGTCCTATTTTTTCTAAAAAGAATTTTATAAAAATAAATTAATAAACAAGGGGTTTGTAATGAAAACCAATCCATGCGCGGGTCAAAAAATTTATAAAAGTGAAGACGGTATTGTCAGGCTTACAGAAAGAATTAATTTTGCCAGAACAAAAAGGGATACTGCATATCCTGATTTGCTTGATGTGCAATTGAAAGCATACAGGGATTTTCTGCAGGAGGACGAAGCTCCTTCTAAAAGGGAAAATAAGGGATTACAGCAGGCTTTTATGAATAATTTTCCTATTGAAGACCCTTCGACAATTTTTCAGCTTGCTTTTGTAAGCTACCACGTTGAGTTGCCCAAATATACTGAAGAAGAATGTAGAGAGCGTGAATTGACTTATGCTAAACCACTAAAGGCAAAACTCAGACTCTCAAGCAAGGCAGAAAAAAATTCCGAAGATTATATCGAATCGGTTGAGCAGGAAGTGTATTTAGGAAATATTCCTGCAATGACTCCAAGAGGAACTTTTATTATTAACGGTGCTGAAAGAGTTATCGTAACACAGCTTCACCGTTCTCCCGGTGTATTTTTTGATGATACCATGCATCCAAATGGTACCAGGATTTATACTGCAAGAATCATCCCTTTCAGAGGTTCATGGGTTGAATTTACTACTGATATCCATGATGTAATGTATGCTTATATTGACAGGAAGAAAAAATTTCCGGTTACAACTCTCTTAAGGGCGCTTGGTTATTCTTCTGATGAAGAATTATTGAATTTATTTGAACTTGCTGTTGACATTACTGTCAAAGAAATAAATGAAACTATCATAGGTAGAAGAATTGCTACCGACATTATTGATTTGGAAACAGGTGAAATCATTGCAACAAGGGATATGATTATTACTCCTGAACTGCTTGAAGTAATGCAAACAACCACACTTTCGACAGTTCGCCTGTTTAAATATGATGACCCAAATGATGAGCCTATAATTGCCAGAACTCTTGCAAAAGACACATCGAGAACAAGGGAAGATGCTTTAGAGGCTATATACCGTCAGCTTCGTTCCAGTGACCCTCCCGATATTGATACGGCACAGGCATTACTCGATAAATTATTTTTCAATCCTAAAAGATATGACCTTGGGATTGTAGGAAGATTCAGAATAAATCAAAAACTTAAATTAGATGCTGATTATGAAATGACTACTTTAAGGAAAGAGGATATAGTTGCCATTATCACTCATCTAATAAAACTTCACGATGATAAACAAGGTGGCGATGACATTGACCATTTGGGGAACAGGCGTGTTAGGACAGTAGGAGAGCAATTAACCGCACAGTTCAATGTCGGTCTTGCCCGTATGGCAAGAACAATACGTGAGAGGCTCGGAATTCATGACGGTGAAAATCTTGCCCCGACAGAATTAGTAAACGCCCGCACAATCACCTCTGTAATCAACCAGTTCTTCGGAACAAATCAGTTATCTCAATTTATGGACCAGACTAATCCTCTTGCAGAGCTTACTCATAAGAGAAGAACTTCTGCTTTAGGTCCGGGTGGATTGACTCGTGAGAGAGCGGGATTCGAAGTGCGTGACGTTCATTACACACACTATGGAAGACTTTGCCCGATAGAAACTCCCGAAGGTCCTAATATTGGTTTAATCTCCTCTCTTGCAATTCATGCCCGTGTAAACGATTTAGGATTTATTGAAACTCCTTATAGAAAAGTGATAAAAGGAAAAATAACCGATGAAATTATATATTTAACCGCAGAAAAGGAAGATGGTTTTATCATAGCTCCATCCTCGACACTCACAAGTGATGCAGGTAAAATACTCGGCGATAAAATCAAGGCAAGAAAATCCGGAGACTTTGTAATTGTCCATCCTAATGATGTGGAATTTTTTGATATTTCCACAGACCAGATAACAAGTGCGGCTTCGTCCTTAATACCATTTCTTGAACATGATGACGCGAACCGTGCATTAATGGGTTCCAATATGCAGAGACAGGCTGTCCCCTTATTGGCTCCCACTGCACCTATTGTCGGTACTGGAATGGAAGCCCGCGTTGCCAAAGATTCACGTACATTATTACTTGCCGAAGGTGATGGAGTTGTTGATTATGTCTGCTCAAATTATATCAGAATTATATATGATGATAACAGAAAAGAACGGGAAAAACTTTTAACTTTTGATTACTCGCGTGAGGTTACTTATCCTTTACAAAAGTTTTTCCGTACAAACCAGGATACATGTATAAATCAGAGACCCATAGTAAGAAAAGGTCAAAGAGTGATAAAGGATATGCCTCTTGCAGATGGAGCTTCCACAAATAACGGCGAGCTTGCATTAGGTCAAAATGTTTTTGTGGCATTTATGCCTTGGAGAGGATATAACTTTGAGGATGCTATAATTATCTCTGAGCGAATGGTAGCTGAGGATATATTCACTTCAATACATATCGAAGAATTTACTCTTCAAGTCAGAGACACAAAACGCGGAGAAGAAGAATTTACAAGAGAAATACCAAATGTAAGCGAAGAAGCGACAAAGGATTTAGATGAAAGCGGAATTATCCGTACCGGTGCTAAAGTATCAGAAGGCGATATTCTGATAGGTAAAATCACACCCAAAGGAGAGTCAGACCCTACACCGGAAGAAAAACTATTAAGAGCAATATTTGGTGATAAAGCCGGCGATGTTAAAGATGTTTCATTAAAAGCAACTCCCGGTTTAAAAGGTGTCGTGATTAATACCAAACTCTTTCAGAGAAGACTTTTAGTATCCGATAAAGATATGCGGGGAGATGAGAAAAAGCGTCAGGACCAGATGACCAAACATGAAAAAGAAGCCCTGAAAACTCTTGATGAAGAATTTATAACCAGGCTTGGTAATATTTTGAACGGGAAACCTTCATTAGGCATCAAGCATGACAATGGTCAAATTGTATACAGAAGCGGTACGAAAATTACTTTGAAAGACCTGGAAAATAAATATAAAGAAGGTATTTTTAAACCTGAACAAATTGACCCGGAACATGAAATAATTAATGATAAAAAAGAGACTAATTTATTACATGAAATGACCCGAAATTATCTCCGCAGGAGAAATGAAATAGTTGTTAATTTCAGGTCGGAAAGAAGTAAAATTGCCGCAGGTGATGAACTTCAACCGGGCATACTTCAAATGGCTAAGGTTTATATAGCTAAAAAACGCAAATTGCAAATCGGCGATAAAATGGCGGGCAGACACGGAAACAAAGGTATTGTCTCGAAGATAGTTCCTGTTGAGGATATGCCTTATATGCCGGACGGCACACCTGTGGATATTGTTCTTAACCCTTTGGGCGTACCTTCACGTATGAATCTCGGGCAGTTGTTTGAAACAGCATTAGGTTGGGCTGGTCTTAAACTTGGAATGAAATATGCCACTCCGATTTTTGACGGAGCCACTTGGGATGAGGTGAATGAATATTTAGAAAAAGCAGGGTTGCCAAAAGACGGTAAAACTACTCTCTATGATGGAAGAACAGGAGACCAGTTTGAGGAAAAAATCACCGTAGGAATGATTTATATGCTTAAACTTTCTCATCTTGTTGAAGATAAAATTCATGCAAGGTCAATAGGTCCATATTCATTAATTACTCAACAGCCATTAGGCGGTAAAGCTCAATTCGGTGGTCAACGTCTTGGTGAAATGGAAGTCTGGGCTTTAGAAGCTTATGGTGCCGCTCATACTTTGCAGGAAATGATTACTGTTAAATCCGATGATGTGCAAGGCAGGGCTAAGATGTATGAGTCTATTGTGAAAGGTGAAAATATGCCAAATCCGAATATTCCTGAATCATTCAATGTTCTTGTAAGAGAGCTTCAGGGATTATGTCTTGATTTAAATATAGAATAAATGTAAATATATTTTTTATGCTTTATTAATAAGCAAATGAAAAGAATTAATAAATAGATTGAGGAGTCATTTAAATGCAGTCAAAATCAATTCCAAGAAAAGGGTTCTCCCAAATCTCAATTAAAATAGCTTCACCTGATGATATTTTAAATCGGTCACACGGTGAGGTTACAAAGCCCGAGACAATCAATTACCGTTCATTCCGGCCTGAAAAAGACGGGTTGTTCTGTGAGAAAATTTTCGGACCTATTCGGGATTGGGAATGTGCCTGCGGGAAATATAAAAGGATTCGATATAAAGGGATTGTATGTGACAGGTGCGGTGTCGAAGTTACCCAAAAATCTGTCCGTCGCGAAAGAATGGGGCATATTATGCTGGCAGTACCTGTTGTGCATGTATGGTTTCTTCGCACACTTCCAAGCAAGATTAGCGCTGTTTTAGGAATGCCGACAAAGGATATTGAAAGAATAGTTTATTATGAGTCATATATTGTAGTTCAACCTGGAAGAACCGGTGTGCAGGAGAAAGCTTTATTAACTGAGGAAGATTATCTGAAAGTTGTGAATGATTTATCCGAAGCGGATTTAGACCTTGATGATGAAGACCCGAATAAATTTATAGCTCTTATTGGTGGTGAAGCTATTAAAGAGCTACTGAAAAGAGTTGACCCTGAAACTACATTTACTGAATTAAAACTGTTATTAAAAGATGAAACTTCTCAACAGAAAAAAGCGGAAATATTAAAACGATTGAGAATTCTTGAATCTTTCAGGACTGCACAAAAACTTAACTTCAATAATCGTCCTGAATGGATGGTTTTAGATGTTATCCCTGTCACACCGCCCGATTTGAGACCGTTAGTGCCTTTGGAAGGCGGAAGATTTGCTACTTCAGACTTAAATGATTTATACAGAAGAGTTATTATAAGAAATAACCGGCTTAAAAGATTAATTGATATTAAAGCTCCGGAAGTTATTTTAAGAAATGAAAAACGTATGCTTCAGGAAGCAGTTGATGCCTTATTCGATAACAGCCGACGTTCTGTCAGAAGCGAATCACAAAGAGCTTTGAAATCCTTAGCCGACACTTTAAAAGGAAAGACAGGCAGGTTCAGACAGAATTTGCTCGGTAAAAGAGTTGATTACTCCGGTCGTTCTGTGATTGTTGTTGGTCCTGAATTGAAATTACATGAATGCGGTTTACCAAAAGACATGGCAGTTGAATTATTCAAACCATTTATAATCAGAAAATTAATTGAAAGAGGCCATGTAAAAACGGTTAAAAGTGCCAAAAAGATGGTTGAAAGAAAAACAAATGAAGTATGGGATATTCTTGAGAAGGTAATAGAAGGTCACCCGGTATTATTAAACCGCGCCCCTACATTACACAGATTAGGTATTCAGGCTTTCCAACCCAGGTTAATCGAGGGGAAAGCAATTCAACTTCATCCGCTTGTATGTACTGCTTTCAATGCCGACTTTGACGGAGACCAGATGGCTGTCCATGTACCAATAAGCTATGAGGCTCAACTTGAAGCATTATTACTGATACTTGCTCCTCATAATATTATGCATACACAGAACGGAGACCCGATTGCAGTGCCGTCACAAGATATGGTTCTTGGCGTTTATTATCTAACGAAAGTACGTCATGGTGCTAAAGGGGAAGGTAAAGTTTTTTCTTCTTCTGACGAAGTAATTATTGCTTTTGATTCAGGTGTTATTGATTTGCATGCTAAAATAAAAGTGAGACATGAAGGTGAAATAATAGAGACTACAACAGGTCGTGTGCTATTTAACCAGGTTGTACCTGTTGAAATGGGATATTTAAACGAATTATTGGCAAAGAAAAGATTACGTCAGATTATCGGTATTTGTTTCCGTAAAGCCGGATTGGCTAAAACCGTTGAATTCCTCGACGCATTGAAGGATATTGGCTTCAAGTATGCTACCAGGGGCGGTCTATCAGTTAGTATTGCAGATGTAATTATTCCAAAGGATAAAACTATAATTATTAACCAGGCTCAAACAAAAATTGACGAAATTGAATCCGCCTATCAAAATGGTGTCATATCGAGCGGTGAAAGATATAATAAAATTATTGATACCTGGTCAACAGCAACAAACCGGGTAGCAGATAAATTATATTCCGAGCTATCCAATGCACAGGATGGATTCAATACATTCTGGATGATGCTTGATTCCCAGGCACGAGGCTCCAAAGAGCAGATACGTCAGCTTGCGGGTATGAGAGGTCTTATGGCTAAGCCGAAAAAATCTTTATCCGGTTCGACGGGTGAATTGATTGAGAACCCTATTATAGCAAACTTTAAAGAAGGACTTTCAATTCTGGAGTATTTTATATCAACACATGGAGCCCGTAAAGGTTTGGCAGATACAGCCTTGAAAACAGCAGATGCAGGATACCTCACAAGAAGGCTGCATGATGTTGCCCAGGATATGATAATAACTCAAACTGATTGCGGTACTATCCGCGGTGTTGAAATGACCGCACTCAAAGACGGTGAGGAAATCAAAGAACCATTATTCGAGAGAATACTTGGTCGTGTTGCATTATTAGATGTTGTTGACCCGCTGACTAATAAATTAATTGCCAAAGGTGGGGATGTTATAGATGAAGAAATTGCAAATGATATTGAAAATTCTGCAGTGGAAGCTGTCTTGATACGTTCCGTTTTAACCTGTGAATCCCGCCGGGGCGTTTGCGCAAAATGCTATGGCAGAAACCTGGCAACAGGGAAAATCGTTGATATTGGAGAAGCGGTTGGTACTATAGCTTCCCAGTCAATCGGTGAACCCGGAACTCAGCTTACTCTACGAACATTCCATACCGGCGGTACTGCATTGTTAATTGCTTCTCAATCATCAGTTGTCGCTAAATTCGATGGTGTTATCCAATTTGAAAATGTAAGGATTGTAAGTTACGAAGGGGATGAAGGTGAAACTTCCGTTGTTGTCAGCCGTAGTGGTGTAATTAATATTATTGACCCTGAAAGTAACCGTATTCTAACTAAATATGATGCAACATACGGTGCTGTTCTTAAAGTAAAAGAAAAAGATTTTGTGAAAAAGGGCCAGATGATTTATGAATGGGATCCTTACAATTCAACAATTATTACTGAAGTTGAGGGTAGAATCAAGTATAAAGATTTATTGCAAAATATAACCTTTAGAGAAATTAATGATGAACAGACAGGTCATATTACAAAGGTTGTTGTGGATACAAAAGACAGAACCAAATCACCAATGATAGAAGTTGTTGATGATAAAGACAGAATTCTCAAAACATATAATATTCCGACTAAGGCTCAATTAAGAGTTGAAGATGATGATTTTGTGGGCGTCGGAACACCCCTGGTAAAGATACCGCGTGACCTTGGTAGAATGCGTGATATAACGGGAGGTTTGCCGAGGGTTACGGAATTATTTGAATCCCGCGCTCCTCAAAATCCTGCTGTTGTTTCCGAAATTGACGGAATAGTTTCTTTCGAAAAACAAAAACGCGGACAAAGAATAATATTAGTAACAAGTGCCGATGAAAAAACCAAAACAGAATACAGTGTGCCGATAGGAAAATATATTCTTGTCCAGGAAGAAGATTTTATTCATGCCGGTGACAGATTAACTGAAGGTTCAATTAACCCGCATGATATTTTAAGAATTAAAGGTCCTAATGCTGTTCAGGAATACCTTGTAAATGAAATTCAGGAAGTGTACAGAATGCAGGGAGTGAAAATCAATGATAAGCATATTGAGGTTATAGTAAGGCAGATGCTACAGAAACTACGCATCGTTGATTCAGGAGATTCTGCATTCTTAGAAAATGAAAACGTTGATAAAATTAAATTCCTCGATGAAAATGAAATGCTGAAAAATCATGTTGTAATCTCTGAACCGGGAGATTCAAAACTAAAGGTGAATCAACTTATCAGCAAGAGAAAAATGAGGGAAATGAACATGGAAATAAAGAAGAAAGGCAAATCACCGTCAACTTTCCATGCCGCAGAAAATGCGACTGCAGAACCTATTTTATTAGGAATAACACAGGCTTCTTTAACAACGGAAAGCTGGCTTTCAGCGGCTTCATTCCAGGAGACAACACGAGTACTTTCGGATGCTTCCGTTGCCGCTAAGGTAGATTATCTTGTCGGGCTAAAAGAAAACATTATACTTGGTCAATTAATTCCTGCAGGAACAGGATTAAGGTCATACCAGGAAATGAATATCGCAAGTACAGTTGGTAATATATTTGGTGAAGAAGAACCTGAAGAAGCAAAAACCGAAGAGGAACCTGTACTTAAAGGGCGTACCGAGAAAAATGTTGTGCCGGTATAATTTATTTATAAATTAAGCCGCTTACTAAAGCGGCTTTTTTGTTGATATAAATATTGGATGCTAAAAGAAGTAATTAAAATTTCGCATATTACAAATATTCGTGTAAGGTATGCAGACACTGATAAAATGGGATTTGTGTATAATGGCGAATATCTTGCTTATTTTGAAGTTGGAAGAGCTGAACTTATGCGTTCAGTCGGTCTGCCTTATTCGGAATTTGAAAAATCAGGTTATTTTTTACCTTTGACTGAAGCTCATTTGGATTTCAAAAATCCTGCATACTATGATGATTTGTTAAGTGTTAAAGCTACTCTTAAATTTGATTTTTATAAAGCGACAATTAAAATCATTTATAATATTTTTCGGATTAATACGACAATTGCAGAAGGATATACGGTACATACTTTTTTAAAGTCTGATTCCGGTAAACCGGTAAAACCACCGAAAATATTTGTGGATGCCATTTTGGCTGAGTTTAAAAAAGGTAATCCCGGTTCCTGATATACTTTTCTATTTAGGATATATATTATGCAAAAATTCAAAGTTTATCTTTACATTTCTTTTTTCCTTGTAGTCAATAGTGCCTCGCTATTTAGCGAAACCCCTTTCGATTTCCTGAGAATATGTGAAAGCGCCCGTTCGGCTGCACTTGCCGGTTGTTTTGTTGCCATTCCTGACGATGCCGCTGCAGTGTTTTTTAATCCTGCAACGATACCGACAGTAAGTGATAAGTATTTTTCAACAACGTTTTTAAAACATGTACTTGATATTAATTCGGGATTGGTAACTTATGTGCAGCCTTTAAAAGAACACCAGACTATTGCAGGTACCATCAGTTATACGAATTATGGCTCTTTTGATTATACCAACACCAATGGGGATGCAATAGGTACATTCGGTGCAAACAATTTGTCTATCGGTGCCACGTATGCAAATGAACTCGATTCTAATCTTTATTATGGTGTTTCCGGTAACTTTATTTTTATTAATCTGGAAAAATACAATTCGCTTGCTTTTGCCGTTGATGCAGGGTTATTTTATCAAATACCCGGAAAGAGAGTAAATATAGGATTATCCATTCTTCATGCCGGCACTCAAATTAAAACTCTCGACGGGGTCAAAGAAGATGTGCCTCTCGATGTTCGTTTGGGTATCAACCACAGATTACGAGGTTTGCCTTTATTGATTAATTTTTCTTTCATGCACCTTGCCGATAAAACAGACCATTTCTTCGATAAATTTTTAAATTTCTCTATTGGAGGAGAATTTTATTTAGGAAAATATATCCAGGCAAGAATTGGTTATAACAACTATATCAGACGCTATACTTCATCGGAATTTGATGCAGGGTTTTCCGGGATGTCCGGTGGGATTGGTGTTAAGACAAAAGCTATTAACATTGATTATGGTGCCGCCTGGGTTGGGAAATCCGGTATTCTTCACAGGTTCTCTTTAAATTTTGACATTTAGTTAATATTTTATATAATAATTAAGGAATAATATGAATAAAATTTTTATTATTGTTTTGGCTTTAGTTGGATTATTTACTACAAATTTAATAGCCCAGGTGCAGCAACAGCAACAACAGGCAAAAACGGTTATACTTAAACCAACCTTTATTGTTGAGGATATTGTTTTTGTTTATCAGACTCTTGATAATATTGAAATCACCGGCAATGAGGTGGAACCATTCCTCGAAGTAAAAAAAGTTATTCAATCAGGTGTCCAGACAGCACAGACCGATAAAAAACAACCTACTGAAACAATCCAGATGGATATTTCTTTGCCCAATGCTCAAAATTTAATTACCTTTTTAAGCAGGGCGAAATTTTCAGGTCGGAATGCAGAACAATTCAAAAGATTTGTTGATGCTATTGTCGAATCTTCAAAAGGCATTCAGAACCCGGCAATAAAAGACAAGTAAATCAGGATTATTTTAATAAAGTCATTCTGAGTGAAACGAAGAAGCTATTAGAATGTACGATTTTAGATGTACGATTTTAGATTTAAAAATATAATCGTAAATCTAGAATCTAAAATCTAAAATTTTCTAGTTTCTTCCCATCGTTCAGAATGACTTTCTTTTAAATTGATGCTTCCGAGAAATATACTATATCCAATTTATTTTGTGGATAAATCTTTAAGCTTCATCGAATTTGCAATGCCTTTAATAAAATCACAACTGGATTGATTATTTGCTTCGATTTTTACGAAAAATCTCCAGCCAAGACCGATATTCAATGTTGCATTTTTATGGATTTTATCATAAGATTCAAAGCCAAGACTATTAGGATAATCCGGTTTGTATGATTTCTCCGATTTCTCGTTGCTTTCAACTGAAATACCCAGAGCCCATATGGCAGTTAAGCCGGCATACATTTGTTCTGCCTGGTTATAATCAGTCATTTCAACATCTACAAAATTTTCACTGCCGTTTGCACCGGGTTTTACAAATCTCCTGCTAACTTCAGTAACTGAAAAACCTGTCATATTTGTAGTGGAGCCTTTTGGTTCCTGAGCTGTATAACCCCCGATTGATTCCGGTAAATATTTCTGTAATTCCTGGTAAGGCATAGCAAGAGTATCTCCTGATTTTACTCTATCCTTTCTTTTCTGTTCGGCGGCTTTAGTATCGTTTGCCATGTTCTGGACAGCCTCGGGAGCCTTCTTCAGAACATCCATTGTTTGCTGCATTTCTTTCATTTTCTCACCGCATCCGGAGAGAACTATAAATCCGACCAATATTAAAGTAGTAATAAGATATTTCATAAAAACTCCGTATTGAATTAATGAATAGAGAAGAATAATTGACTCAAATTTAACTAAACTTTTTGGCATTTTAAAACATTTTGTAACAGTTGTTAGTTGTTGGTTTTTAGTTGTTGTTTGTTGTTTGTTAGTTGTTAGGAAAAAAATTAAAAAAATTTCAACTCCTAATTCCTAACTCCACACTCCTAACTTTACTTTATAAACTTTACAAACTTTACAAACTTTCAACTCCGAAACCCTCCAAAACCCGCCAAATCCAACTTGCCCGGTTTCTCTGCAATTATTTTATTTCAAAGAACTTATCCTAGCTTAACCGCCAATTCCTCCAAAAAACTGATTATTTCAATATTCCTGAATTGTAAGTGGTTCAAATAATTAAAAATTAAGAATTAAAAATTAAGAATTAGCTCGGTGGAAATCTAATCAATTAAAAATTTAAGATTTACTTTAAGAACTTTATAAACTTTACAAACTTTATGAACTTTACAAACTCTTCTGCTTTTCAAAGAACAAACAAAATCCGGAACTCTGATTAAACTGATTAATTGATTTCACTGATTGTCCTCCCTCTTTAATTCTCCCTCCAGAGGGAGATAACCAAAGATTCTCCCCCGCTGGCGGGGGATTAAGGGGGTGGACTTGTATTGTCAATTGCCGCCTTACAAAGAACTTAATGTAAAAATAAAACGTTAAGATGAAACAGTTTATTCAACCGTTTTTTAATTATTTTTTCAATAGTTTTTTCAATAATTTTTTCAATAGTTTAAAAAAGTATTTAAAATGTTGATGGAAGTATAATTAATATAACAACTTAAATATATCACGTAGTTATTCCGTTCAAAGTCAAATAATTTTTTTAATATTTTGTCTAAAGTTAAGATAAAATAATAATTTTGACGAAAATGGATTTATTGCTATATTTATAAATAGCTCAGGTCA